>MVQS01000325.1 GCA_002067855.1 Syntrophaceae bacterium PtaB.Bin038 | reverse complement strand
TGTGTTCCCCGAGGCTTCGTCCCGCCACGGCCATTGAAATGAGGAACACCATGAAGTCTGAAATCTTAGATTATCTGTTTTAGTTAGCATGTCCCGCTATCGAAATCAAGATCTTTTTTGCCGGCATCCGGTAAGCCATCGAAATATTTTTTAATTCATTATTTCAAATACTTATTGAAGTACAGGGTTCAAAAAAAATCCTTGACACCCCCATGCTCTAGAGTGTATCAGACACTAGTGTATACAAAATTTCAGATTAACGATTTCTGTTCGACCGTCGCAAACCTGGCACGGGAAAGGAGACCGGTCATTGAAATATCAAGTGCTCCTGACTGAACGCATCTCCCCTGTCGGGATCGGCATTCTGGAAAGCAATGCGAAGGTCATCATCGCTCCCACGCCCTCCGATGCGGACCTGTTGCCCCTCATCGGCAACGCCGACGCCCTTCTCATTCGAAGCACCCCCCTGAGCCGTGCCGTCATGAACGCCGGCGAGAATCTGAAAGTGATCGGCCGGCACGGCATCGGAATCGACAATATCGACGTGGCCGCCGCCACACGCCTGGGAATCCAGGTGGTCAACACGCCCGGGGCGAACACCAACGCCGTGGCCGAGCATTCCCTGTGGGCCATCATGCACTGCGCCAAGAACTTCAACCGCGCGGAAAAGGCCCTGCGGGAAGGCAGATTCGCGGTCGCCGGCTCGCTGCCGGGGCTGGTTCAGAAGATGGGCTACAGCACCCTGGAGCTCAAGGCCAAAAACTTGGGACTCGTCGGGTTCGGCCGTATCGCACGACGGCTTGCGGAGCTGGCCCGCAGTTTCCAGATGGACATCAGGGCTTTCGACCCCCTCGTGGGCGACGACGCATTCCGTGAGCTCGCCGTGCACCGCGCAAACAGCCTCGAGGAGGCGATCCGGGATGCCGACTTCGTCTCCCTGCACGTCCCGCACATGAAGGAAACCCACCATCTCATCGGCGAGAAGCAGCTGGCCATGATGAAAAAGGAGGCCTACCTGATCAACACATCCCGCGGGGGAATCGTTGACGAGGCGGCCTTGCTGCGCGCGCTGCGGGAAGGGAGAATCGCCGGGGCGGCCCTCGATGTCTTCGAGCAGGAGCCGCCACCCGCGGACCTGCCCTTCTTCGGGCTCGAGAACGTGATGGTCACGCCGCACATGGCGGCCATGACGGACCTGGCGCTGGTGAACATGGCCGTGGACGTCTCGCGGGGGATCCTGGATGCCCTCGAGGGCAAGCGGCCCGAGTTCCTGTGTAACCCCGAGGTATGGGAAAAGAGAAGGGGCCGGGGATAGAGTATCGGGACCGGGGCGGGAAGAACAAACCTTTTCATCCCCTTTTGAAAAAGGGGGATCGTGGGATCTTCAAGAAATGTTTCTTGAACCGTTACAACACCATTAGAAAGGATATCGACGTTGGCTAGAGAGATTCGCTTGATGCAGGGCAATCATGCCATCGCGGAAGGGGCGATCTACGCCGGGGCCAGGTTCTATGCGGGCTACCCGATCACGCCATCCTCGGAGATCGCCGAGGAGTGCTCGCGGAAACTGCCGAAGCTGGGCGGGGTCTACATCCAGATGGAGGACGAGATCGCGTCGATCGCAGCGGTGATCGGTGCCTCGCTGGCAGGGGCCAAGTCGTTCACGGCCACCAGCGGTCCCGGCTTTTCTCTGATGCAGGAGAACCTGGGTCTTGCCGTCATGGGCGAGGTTCCCTGCGTGGTCGTCGACGTGCAGCGCGCAGGCCCGAGCACGGGGCTTGCGACGCGGCCGGCCCAGTCGGACATCATGCAGATCCGCTGGGGCCGTCACGGGGACCAGAGCGTCATCGCCCTGTGCCCCTCGAGCGTCAAGGAGTGCTTCACGCTGACCGTGACGGCCTTCAACTTCGCGGAGCGCTACCGGGTGCCCGTCGTGCTGATGCCGGACGAGATCGTGGGCCACATGCGCGAGAACGTCGAGGTGCCCGCCCCGGGCGAACTTGAGGTCGTGGACCGCAAACGCCCGGCAGGGCCTCCCGCCGATTACAAGCCTTTCAAGGCCGACGAGGACGGCGTGGCGCCGCTTGCCGCCTACGGCGGCGAGTACGTCTTCCACGTCTCGAGCTCCATGCACGGACTCGACGGCTACAGCAACAACGACCCTGCCAACGCGGCCTGGCGCGTCAAGCAGCTCCACGAGAAGATCGACCGGCACCGCGACGAGATCGTGCTGACGAAGCGTTTCGGCACGGACGACGCGGACGTTCTGCTGGTGACCCTGGGCGCCACGACCCGCTCGGGGCGCGCTGCAGCCATCGAGGCCCGCAGGCAGGGGGTGAAGGCGGGCGTCCTGCAGCTGCAGACCGTCTGGCCCTTCCCGGACAGGGAAGTAGCGGAGCTGGGACGGCGGGCGAAGATGATCGTCGTCCCGGAGATGAATTACTCGGGTCAGATCGCGGGCGAGGTCCGCAAGGCCGTGGGTCCCGACGTGGATCTGCGGCAGGTCAACCGGTACAACGGTACGATCATCACGCCCCAGGACATCCTGGCCGTGATGCTCGGTGCAAAATAGAAAGGAGGCGGGCGTGTCACACGCAACGGGAACCAAATATCTCAAAGGCGGGATCCTCCCGCACATGTGGTGCTCGGGTTGCGGCATCGGCATCATGCTAGGGGCCCTGCTGCGGGCTTTCGAGGAACTCGACTACACCACGACGGACACGGTCGTCGTCACGGGCATCGGCTGCACGGGCAAGGCCGACGACTACATGATCACCAACGCCCTGCACACCACCCACGGCCGGGCCCTGGCCTACGCCACGGGCATCAAGGCCTACAACCCGAGGCTCAACGTGGTGGCGATCATGGGCGACGGCGACGGGGTGACGATCGGCGGCAACCACTTCATCCATGCCTGCCGCCGCAACATCGACCTGACGGCCGTCATCCTCAACAACCTGAATTTCGGCATGACGGGCGGCCAGGTCTCGGGCACGACCCCTCCCCAGCGCTACACCAGCACGACGGCCTACGGCAACCCCGAACGGGACTTCGACATCTGTGCCCTGGCCGAGGCCGCGGGGGCCAACTACGCGGCCCGCTGCACGCCTTACCACGGCTGGGAGATGAAGGAGAACATGAAAGAGGCCCTGACGAAGAAGGGGTTCTCCGTCGTGGAGGTGGTGAGTCCCTGCCCGACACACTTCGGGCGCCACAACGAGATGAAGGAGACCCCTGACATGCTGCACTGGCTGCGGGACCGGGCCATCAGCATCGAGGACTATCGTCGCCTGCCCGAGGCCGAGCGCACCGAGCGCCTGGCCATCGGCACGCTCGTGTCGCGGGATTTCCCGGACTTCAACACCCAGTACGAGCTCGTCAAGGCCCGGGCGCAGAAAGGCTAAAGGGAGGCTCAATCACATGACGACACGGAGCGATCATTTTGAAGTGATTCTCGCCGGCACAGGCGGGCAGGGCCTGATCCTCTCGGGGATCCTGCTGGCCGAGGCGGCGATCCTCGAGGGCAAGAACGTGGTCCAGACCCAGTCCTACGGTATCGCGAGCCGCGGGGGGCTGTCGCTCGCCGAGGTGATCATCGACACCGAGGAGATCATCTTTCAGCAGGTGCAGAGGCCGGACTGCATCCTCGCCCTGACGGAGGAAGCGACGAGGAAATACGAGGGATGGGCGGCCAAGGGCGTTCCGATCCTCTACGACAGCACCCTGGCGAACGCCCGGACGGCCCCGAATTTCACGGGCTATGCCTTCACGCAGACGGCAAGCGACCTGGGCAACGAGATGAGCGTCAACATCCTGGCCCTGGGGACCGTGGCGGCGAAGACGGGGGTCGTCAGGATGGAAACCCTGGAGCAGATGATCCGGAAGCGCTTCAAGGGTACTGCCGTCGAGATGAACCTGAAGGTGCTGGCGGCCGGCCGAGACCTGACGGCCCGCTAAGCCGCCCGAGTACAAGAAAGGAGTTCTACGGTGGGCGTTGTGAACGCAGAGAGCAGAAACATGGCACCGTGCCAGGAGGCCTGCCCGGCCGGCATCGACGTGCCCCGCTATGTCCGATACATCCGTGAGGGCCGATTCGAGGAGGCCCTTGCCGTCATCCGCGAGAAAATCCCCTTCCCCTTCGTCTGCGGCTACGCCTGCGTGCACCCCTGCGAGGCGAAGTGCTCCCGCAACCAGTTCGAGGGCCCCGTGGCCATCCGAATGCTCAAGCGGATCGCGGCCGAGAGGGGATGGAAGAAACAGCCGGAACCCGTGCGTCTGCCCCCCACGGGGAAGAAGGTGGCCGTCGTCGGCTCAGGCCCCGCGGGACTCACCGCTGCGTACTACCTCGCCCTGCAGGGCCATGACGTGACCGTCTTCGAGGCCCTCGCCGCGGCGGGCGGCCTGCTCCGCTACGGCATCCCGGGATACCGGCTGCCCGATGCGGTCGTGGACCGCGACATCCGGGTGATCGAGCAGGCGGGCGTCAAGATCCGCACGAAGAAGAAAATCGACTCCGCCGAGGCCCTCCTGGAGAAGGGCTACGAGGCCGTCTTCGTGGCTTCGGGGGCCTGGCGAGGCCTCAAGATGGGCATCCCCGGTGAAGACAGCCCGGGTGTTGTCGATGGCCTCACCTTCTTGAAGGCCGTCAACGCGGGCAGGGCGCCCCGTATCGGCAAGAAGGTGCTCGTCGTGGGAGGGGGCAACACGGCTATCGACGCCGCCCGCGCCTCGCGTCGGCTCGGCGCCGAGGCGACGATTCTCTACCGGCGCACCCGGGCGGAGATGCCCGCTGCGGACGACGAGATCGCCGAGGCCCTCGAGGAAGGCGTGGCGATCAAGTACCTGACGGCGCCCGTGCGGATCGAGAAGGGCGCGGTGACGTGCATCCGCATGACCCTCGGTGAGGCCGACGCCAGCGGCCGGCCGCGCCCCGTTCCCGTGAAGAAAAGCGAATACGTTCTCGAGGCTTCGACGGTCATCATGGCCGTGGGCCAGGAGGTGGACGTCCCGGCGGCAACGCTCAAACGCAACAAGAACGGGACTGTCGCCGTCGACGCGGATACCCTGGCAACGTCCGCCAGGGGCGTCTTTGCCGGGGGAGACGCCGCCACGGGGCCTTCCTCCATCATCGCGGCCATCGGCCAGGGCCGCCGGGCCGCCGTCTCCATCGACCGCTTCCTGGGCGGCACGGGCGTCATCGACCGCCTGACAGAGCGATCTCAGCATGGAGGGGTGCCCGAGGCGGCCCCGCGAGGGACCCTTCGGGCCGAGGCGAGGCTTTCGGCCCTGCGGAAACGCCTGGGCGACTTCGAGATCGTCGAGAAGGTGCTGGACCCGGAAACGGCCATGCACGAGGCCGCGCGGTGCCTCTCCTGTGACCTGCGGGAGTTCGACGTGACCGTCAACGAGGGAGCCTGCAAGGACTGCGGCTACTGCCGCGAGGTATGCGGGCTCGGGGTCTTCGTGCGTTCCGATCACTTCAATCCCGGAGGCTACAGGCCCTCGCTGGCCTCCCGCCCGGAGCGCTGTATCGGCTGCCTGAAGTGCCTCTACATCTGCCCGGACTTCGCCATCACGATCCGGGACCGTTTCGAGAAGTAACGGCCGTGCCTTCCCCGGGCCGGCCGCCGCACCCCGGCAGCGCGGCGGTCCGGGCGGGCACTACGGCTTCATAATGTGGAACGAAAATGCCGGAAGGAAACGGAGGTGGAAGATGTCTCGATTCAAGTCAGGAATGTTCTGTGTTGTCCTCGCGGCCGCGCTCGTCATGCTGGCCTGCCCGCCCGCGCCCGCTGCCGACCCCGTCGTGCTGAAGTGGTCGTCCTACCTGCCGCCCACGCATCACCTGCAGGTGAGCCACCAGTGGGTCGCCGACCAGATCGAAAAGCGGACCAACGGCGCCGTCAAGATCCGGATGTACCACACCGAAGCGCTGCACAGCGCGAAAAAGGGCTTCGAGGCCCTGCGCTCTGGCATCTCCGACATCACGCTGGCCTACCCCATCTACGACCCCACGGGGTTCAACCTCGCCCTCGGCGGCGGCCTGCCCTTCAAATTCCCCAGCTCCCACGTCGCCGTGAGGGTCATGGAAGAGCTCTACCCGGAATTCATCAAGGCGGAATATGAGAAGGCAGGGGTCAAGCTGGCTTACTGGTCCGTGACGAACAACTACTTCCTCGTGGCGACCCGCAAGCCCGTCAAGACGCTGGATGACCTCAAGGGCATGAAAATCCGCAGCGGCGGCGGCATTCACGCCGACGTGCTGAAGGCGATCGGAGCGGTCCCGGTCATGATGCCCACCCCCGAGATCTACGAGTCGCTCGAGCGCGGCGTCATCGACGGGACCTTCATGAGCCCGGCGAGCGCCGTTTCCTACAGGCTCTACGAGGTGGGCAAGTACGTGACCGTCCTGCCCATCGCAACGACGGACGTGCCCGTCGCCATCAGCCCCCGCGCCTGGAAGAAGCTCACCCCCGATCTGCAGGCGATCGTGTTCCAGGTCTTCCGCGAGGGCGGCATGAACGTGGCCGACGGCTATGAAGACGAAACCGTCAAGGCTCTCGCGGCCTGGAAGACGAAGGGCGGCACGGTCATCAACGTTTCCGCAGCGGAGGCGGCTAAGTTCAGGGCCGCCGTGAAGAACGTCGATGCGAAGTGGATCGCCGACTGCGAAAAGGCCAAGAAGGGCCCCCAGGCCAAGCAGATGCTCCAGAAGATGGACGCCCTCGTCAAGAAGTACGAAAAGATGCCCAGGGCCAAGCTGCTCGAGGAAAACAAGAAGGCCGACATGAAGAAGATGATGTAGTTTCCGTTTTCGCGGGATTGTCCCGCAGATGCCCCCCGGCGCCGGCCGCCCCGCCCGCCTATTCCTCCAGGGAGGCCGATGTGACACTGCTCCACACGATCCACGATAAGATGAAAACCGTCTCCCGCTGGTTCGGCAGGATCGGAGCTCTGCTGATCCTGGCCATGATGGCACTCATTTCCTACGACGTCTTTCTCCGGTACATTCTGAACGACCCTATGTTGGGTGCCCACGAGCTGGTCGAGTATATGCTTCTCATGTGCTTCTTTCTCTTCCTGACCGACTGCTGGAACGCCTCGACCCACGTCCGCATGGGGATCGTCTACGAGAGGATGACCGGCGGGGCAAGGAAAGCGGCCGATGTCTTTGTCGGTGCCGCGGGAGCGCTGCTCTTCGGGTTCATGGCGTTCAAGATCTGGGAGGAACTGCTGTACGCCCTCGAGGCCGGACAGGTCAGTTCGGAGCTTCTGATGCCGATCTGGCCCTTCAAGATCGTCGCACTGATTTGCCTCGTGCTCTTCGTGGCGCAGTTGTTGCTGTCCATGGCGATTCCGCCGGAATCCAAAAAGCACGGAGCGCATAACGATTAGGCCCACGGCATAAAACCCGAACGACAGGGAGGATAGAATCCGCATGGATCCCATGATCGCAATCACACTGGGCTGCATCGCCCTGCTCCTGATCCTGATGATAATCGGTGTGCCCATCGGGTTTGCTCTTGGCATCGCCGGGCTCGTGGGGTACACGTACGTGGAGGGGCTGGAGGTCGCCCTCTACCAGCTTTCCATCGTCACCTGGGAGCACGCCCTGTCGTACACCTTCGTCTGCGTCCCGCTGTTTATCCTGACCGGTGAGTTCGCCTACCAGGGCGGCTTTGCCACCGATTTCTACAATGGGGTCCACAAGTGGATATCCCGCCTTCCCGGCGGGCTCCTCATCACGGCCTTCATGAGTTGTGCCGGCTTTGCCGCCGTGACGGGCTCCAGCACGGCCACGGTCGCCTCCATCGGCTCCATGAGCTACCCCGAGTTGAAGAAGCACGGCTACTTCCCCGGACTGTCGCTTGCCGGACTCTCGGCGGGCGGGACCCTCGGCATCCTGATCCCCCCCAGCCTCGGCATGGTCTTCTACGCCATCGTCACCGAGCAATCCATCGGCAAACTCTTCATCGCGGGGATCATCCCCGGTCTTCTTCTGGCGACCCTTTTCTGCCTGGTGACGCTGGCGATCGCCCTGATCAAGCCTGACCTCGCCCCGCGGGGGGACAGCGCAACATGGAAGGAACGCATTCGGGCCTTGCCCCGGATGAGCGTGATTCCGTTCATTTTCGTGATCATCATCGGCGGGATCTACTCGGGGATCTACACGCCCACGGAGGCGGCGGGATGCGCCACGACGTTCGTGCTCGTCGCCATGATTGTTGCACGGCGGTTCACGTGGAAAGGGGTGTTGGCCTCGGTGATGCGATCGGGCCAGCTCACGGCCATGGTCCTCACCATTATCGCCGGCGGGATTCTGTTCGCGCGATTTCTCGTTCTCACCGATGCGATGCCCCAGATGATCGGCACCATCACGGGAATGGGCCTCGGGAAAGAGGCCTTCCTTCTCATTCTCATCCCGGTCTACATCATCCTGGGCATGTTCCTGGACATCTACGGCATGATGATCGTCACGCTGCCCATCGTTTTTCCCATCACCCTGAGTCTGGGGATTGACCCCATCTTTTTCGGCGTCTACATCACCGTCATGTGCGAGATGGCTCTGATCACGCCCCCCGTCGGCGTAAACACCTACGTGGCGGCCGCCCTGGGCGGCAAGGAGGCGAGGATGGAGGATCTCTTCATGTGGCTCATTCCCTTTTTCATGGCCATGGTCGTCGAGATCGTCCTTTTGATCCTCTTCCCGAAGATCAGCCTGTTCCTGGGCGGGGGGGCACTCTAGCCGGGGCCTCCCCCTGTATTCGTCGCACAGGCCGAATGCGGAAGGAGAATCGATATGAACTTTGAACTGACGGAAGAGTTGAAGATGTTGCGGGACACGGTCCGCTCGTTTGCGGAGGAGAAGATAGCGCCCTTTGCCGAGGAGTGGGACCGCAAGTCCTACTTCCCCTACAAGGAGGCGGTGAAGCCCATGGGCGAGCTGGGCTTCTTCGGCACGGTGATCCCCGAGGAGTACGGCGGCAACGAGATGGGCTGGCTGGCGGCGATGATCATCACCGAGGAGATCGCCCGGGCCTCGAGCGCGCTTCGGGTGCAGGTGAACATGAACGAGCTGGGCTGCGCCTTCACGATCCTGCGCTACGGCACGGAGGCCGCGAAGAAGAAGTACATCGAGAAGCTCGTGAATGCCGACTACATGGGTTCCTTCGGGATCACGGAGCCCCAGGCGGGCTCGGACATCATGGCGATCAAGTCCACGGCCGAGGACAAGGGCGACCACTGGCTGCTCAACGGCACGAAGACCTGGATCTCCAATGCCAACGTGGCCGACGTGAACATCTTCTACGCCTACACGGACGTGGGCGGCAAGCGGCAGCTCTCGGCCTTCGTGGTGGAGCCCAAGAACTTCAACGGCATCACCGTGACGGACCTGGAGAAGATGGGCTCGCACTGCTCGCCGACGGGCGAGATCGTGCTGGAGAACACCAGGGTGCCCAGGGAGAACATCCTGGGCAAGCCCGGCGACGGGGTGAAGATCGTCTTCGGCTCGCTGTCCCAGACGCGCCTCTCGGCGGCGGCGGGCGGCGTGGGGGTGGCGCAGGCCTGCCTGGACATCGTGACCAAGTACGCCATGGAGCGCGAGCAGTTTGGCAAGCCAATCGGCACCTTCCAGATGAACCAGGACATGATCGCGCAGATGATGGCCGACATCGAGGCCACGCGTCTCATCGTCTACAAGGCGGCCTGGCAGAAGGACCAGGGGCAGCTCAACAACAACGTCGAAGTGGCCATGGCGAAGTACCTGGCCGGGGAGCTCTGCTACAAGTGCTCGCAGTACGCGATGAAGATCCTGGGGGCCTACGGCTACTCGCCGGAGTACCCGGTGGCGCGGATCTTCCGCGACGCCCCGACCTACGCCATGGTCGAGGGCTCCACCAACATCTGCAAGTTCATCATGGCCCAGGACCAGCTGGGAATCCGAAAAGCAAACCGCTGACGCGGTCCACATAGGGGGCCGCCGGCGGCCGCTCGCCGCCGGCGGCGTCAACCCATCGCGCATGGAGGAGGCATCAACGATGAAACAGTACTTTGCGAAGATGAAAGAGCTGGGCAAGGCGCTCCGGCAGTCGCAGATCGACGGGATGAAGGAGAACGTGGAGAGGGCCGCGGCGATCATGCAGGAGATCGATGCGGAGATCGAGCGGGTCAAGACGAGCGTGGGCGTTTCGACCGAGGAGATCCACAAGCGAGGCGAGATGACGGTCTGGGAACGGATCGACTACGTCGTAGACCCCGGGATGTTCTTCCCCCTGCACTCCATCTACGATCCCGACAGCGAGGAGAGCGGACAGACCAACGTGGTCGACGGTCTTGCTCGGATCAGCGGAAAGTGGTGCGTGCTGATCGGCTTCAACAACAAGTGGATCGCCGGCGCCTGGATCGCCGGCCAGGCCGACAACAACCTGCGGGTCACGGATCTCGCCAAGCGGCTTCACGTGCCGCTCGTGTGGCTCGTGAACTGCTCCGGCGTCAAGCT
>MVQS01000324.1 GCA_002067855.1 Syntrophaceae bacterium PtaB.Bin038 | reverse complement strand
CCGCCGGTCCCGGCGGTTCCTTCTTCGACGCCGGCGGCTGGGCAACCTGGGCCGACGAAAGCCCGGAATCTGCAAGGACGTAGAGAACGCAGAGCAACATCGCGACATGCCAACGCTTCATCGTGTCAAGATACCTCCTTGAGAGTCTGGTCGTCGTTATATACCACTTCTGGGCGAAAGGAGGAATCCTGTATCCTCTCCCCTCCCGGCGGCCCGGGTTCGCCAGGGGGGGCCTGCCGTAAACCGCTCACCGGCGGATGTGTCGCTCCCAGAGGGCGCGGGAGTCGACGGGCTGCATCTGCTCGTTGTACTTGGGGTTCCTCCCCTCGAAGTGGACGTAGTCGTAGGGCTTGCCTTCCCAGGTTTCCCCTGTTGTCGTGTTTTTCGTCCCCCAGCTGTCGCTGCGGTAGACGGTCCCCCCCTCCATGCTGGAGATCCAGTCCTGCTGGCCCCGGATATAGCTCGTCCGCTGGTAGTCGATGTAGTCCATGCTCCTCTGACGCTCGTCGTAGGCTGCCTGCATCATCTGGCGGATCTCCTGGGCGTTGCGGGTCACCATGGCCGAGGTCTGCTGCTGCATCTCGCGAAGCCGGCGGGCGCCCTGGGCGGCGTAGTCCGCCGCCCAGCGCTCGTTGATCCTGTAGGAGCCGAGCATCGCCGCGAAATTGCCGGCCCAGGGGCCGAAGCGCTCCGCCGGGGCCGTCACCGTCAGGTGGCGGAAGCTCCAGCTCGTCCCGAGGCGCGAACCGAACGAGATGCCGAAGGTGTATCCCCGGGTCGCCTTTCCTTCCCGGCTCGTGAAGGAGTAGATCAGCTCCTCCACGGTGACGGGGCCCGCCGTGTAGACCTGCCCCATCTGGCGCGCCACGTCGGCCCGCGGGATCACCTTCTCGTAACGCAGGTTCGACGCAAGCCCGTAGCGGGCCGTGATGAACTGCCAGGCCGGGCCGGGGGCGAGGTACGGGGAGACGAGGATGCCGGGGTGGTTGACCCGCATCTGCGGGGTGAGCAGCTCGACGTTGCCCGAGATGAACGAGTAGCCGCCGGGCTCGCCGGCGACGAAGGTCCCCTTGCCGTGATCCTGACACTGCCAGCCCTGGGGGAGCAAAAAGGATGCCGACCCGTCCCGCAGCCGGTGGGTCGCAAGCTGGACCCTGACCGGTGCGGCCGCGGCGCCCGCAGGGGCGACGGCGCCCTTCATGACGCGGAGATTGGACAGCACGGTGAGCAGCGTCGGCCTCATCGCCGCAAGCTGTCCCGCCGGGGCCTCGATGCGGGCGCAGGTCTCCTCCGCCCCCCGCACCGACACCCACGACCGAAACTCGGTCTTTCCCCTCTTCGGGGGAGAGTAAGTCCCGTCGAACACGAGCGTCGAGCCGTCGCGGGAGGCAAAGGCGCTCCGGATCTCCAGATCGCCGGCCGTGCGGCCGAGCCGGGCCGCCTCCCGCTTCGCCAGGGCCGCTGCGCTGCCGCCCTGCGGGGCCGCCCCGGTGGAGAAGAACACGGAGGAGCAACCCGAGGGGTCCGCCGCGTGGACCTGGAGGGCCTGCCCCTCGGCCGATTCCTTCACCTTCCACCCTTTTGGGACGTAGAGGACGAAGGAGGCCTTTTCGGTGACGACCTTCTGCATTGCGGGGCCTGGAGCCGCCGCCCGGCTGCTTTTCCCGGTCTGGGCGGCTCCGGCGTCCGGAATGAGCGCCGCCGCCATCAGGAGGGCGGCGGCAACGAGGACCCGGTCAAGACTTCGTTCGATGCGGATGCTCATGGAGGCCTCCTCTCTGCATCGTCTCGACGGACCATCCCAGTTCAGCACATTTCGCGTAACCGGTCGTAAGAAAAGCTTATTGGTGCAGATGTGCCGTTATGGGACAGCAACGCCCCGCCGCCGGAGGGGCTTCCCCGGCAAGGGGAAATGGATAACCGGCTGAAATGAAATCGTATTTGATTGTTCCGCCGCCGCGGCACGGTCGATGCTCATCCCCGATGTCAAGAAGACACGGGGTCCATCAAGCAAAAAAACAGGGCAAACATGAAAGAGAGGGCCGATCAATGAAACTGTTCAAGCTGCTTTTCGTGCTGATCTGTATCCTGGCCACCATGTGGGTCTTTTCCCTGCCGGCGCAGGGACAGGATTTTCAGCCGCGCAAGGTTTCGGATGCTTCCGCCGCCATGAACACCTCGCTGCCCTTCAGGGCCGTCGTCGAGCGCAACGCCCCGGTCTTTGCCGACCGTCAGGTGACCGAAAAGATCGCAGAAGTGAAGGCCGGCAGGCAGGTGACGGTCCTTGAGATCAGCGGCCCTTCCCGCAACGGCCGCCCCTTCACCCTCCTGGTTGCCTACACGGACAAGGACGGGTCGGAGCGCGCGGGCTGGTTCTACGGCACCCTGCACGTCCACGCACCCCGCTAGGCTCTTTCGGGGGGCCCGGGGCCGGCTTTCCCCGGCTATGCCCGCCCGCCCCGGGCCCCCGCCTCCTTCCCGCGCGAACGCCGCGGCCGAAGCCGGCATCACGTCCCCGTGCCGGTTCTCTTCCGAACCCTCCTTGTCATACCGCGCAATCCGCCTGTGAGGGGGTGCAACCGTGCTCGGCTCGTTTCTTCCCTCGCCGGGCGGGACCGCACCGCCGGAGGTCTCAGCAATGCTCGCCGCGTGCCGGCAGCCTCAGGACGGCATACCCGCCGAGGATCTGCAGCACGATGCCGGGCAGCCCGACGCGGAAGTCGGCCAGCGCCGCCGCGGGGGAAGCGGTCAGGAGCCCCTCGACGACGACGCCGGCAACCTGGTAGCCCAGGACGACACAGGCAACGGCGAGGAGCGACAGGCCGAAGCGGCGGGCGACCCAGGAGGCGATGACGGCAAGCATCACGGACTTGACGAGGATCACGGTCAGCATCTGCTGGGGGGGCATCCCGGTGAGCGCGTGGTTCGCAAGGGGCGAGAGGACCGCCGTGGCGAGCCCCGCGGCCAGCCCGAACCGCCACCCCGCAACGAGGGTGAAGAAGTAGATGGGCAAAAGCATCGGCCCCCCGCCGGGCACCAGGTGGCACAGGGCGGGCAGGGCGATGTTCCCCGCGACGAAGAGCGTCGTGTAGAGGTAGAAACGGGCTTCCGTTACGGAAAGCGGCTTCGCCGGGGCGCCGCAGGCCGGGGAGGCTGCGAGGGACATGGTCGTCTCCTTTCGACGGAAAAACTGGGAGTCAATGGGTTTTTTCTATCGAAACGGGCCTTTCCTGTCAAGACCTACTGCTGCGGCCTCCGCGCCCGCGTCATCGCGCAAGCAGGGAGGGCAGCACGGTGATGAACCACGGGAACACGGTGAGGATGACCAGCACCGTGAGCAGGGCCCAGAGGTAGGGCAGGCACGCCTTCATCACGCGTTCGATGGGCACTTTGGAGATGGCGCTCGCCACGAAGAGATCGAGTCCCACGGGCGGGGTGATGCACCCGATGGCCAGGTTGACGACCATGAGCACGCCGAAGAACAGGGGGTCGATGCCCAGGGCCCTGGCCACGGGCAGAAAGATCGGCGTCAGGATGACCACCGCCGCCGAGGCGTTGACCATGGTGCCGGCGATGAGCAGCAGGATGTTCATGGCAAACAGGAAGAGCACCGGCGAGGTGGTCACAGAGACGACGAACTTCGCCACCTGGTGCGGGATCTGCAGGTTGGTGATGAGCCAGCCGAAGACCGTGGCGGCCCCCACCAGGAACATGATGACCGTGGTGCCGATCACGGCCTGGAAGATGATCTGGGGGAAGTCCTTGAGCTTCAACTCCCTGTAGATGAACAGGCCGACGAGGATCCCGTAGACCGCGGCGACGGCCGCCGCCTCCGTGGGGGTGAAGATGCCGCCGTAGATGCCGCCGATGATGATGACCGGCGTCATGAGGGCGAAGAAGGAGTCCTTGAACGATTTCAGGGCGGCGGCAAAGGAGAACGTGCCCTCCCCCGCGAGGCCCCGCTTCCGGGCGAAGTACCAGCTGACGGCCATCATGGACAGGCCCATCATGATGCCGGGGATGAAGCCGCCGATGAAGAGATCGCCGATGGAGGTGTCTGCGATGGCGCCGTAGACGACCAGAGTGATCGAGGGCGGGATGACGATGCCCACGGTGCCGCTGGAGGCCACGATGCCCGTGGCCCAGTCGCGGTCATAGCCCTTCTTCTCCAGCTCGCCGATCATGGTGCTGCCCAGGGCCGCCGTGGTGGCGGCCGAGGAGCCCGAGATGGCGGCGAAGAACATGCCGGCCACGGACACGGTCTGCGCCAGGCCCCCCGTGAGGGCCCCGACGAGGGCCTGGGAGAAGCTGACCAGCCGCGAGGTCACGCCGCCGGCGGACATGAAGGCCCCTGCCAGCATGAAGAAGGGCACCGCCATGAACGAGAAGGAGTCGATGCCCGAGAACATCATCTGGGAGACCATGACGAGCGGGCGGTCCATGTAGAAGAAGAGAAGGGTCGAGGCGGACAGGCAAAGGGAGAAGGCCACGGGCACCCCCAGCGCCGTGAGCAGCAGAAAGAGGCCGATCAGGACGTATTCCATGCCCGCCTACCTCCCCTCGCCCTTCGGGCCCGAGAATTCCCTCACGATCCGCACCGTGTCCTTCATGAGGTAGAGCAGCATCAGCACGCTGCTCAGCGGGATCACGGCGTAGACCCAGCTCATGGGGATCTCCATGCCCGGCGACATCTGGAAGGTCATGACCCGCGTCATCTTGGCCCCCTGGGTGAGCAGGATCAGGATGAAGACGTAGCCCGAGAGGTTGATGACGAGCTCCAGGAACCGGCCCGTCGCCGTCCCCTTGAAGTGGTTGGGCACGAACTGCACGGCCAGGTGGCCCGACTCGCCCATGATGAGGGCCGAGCCGATGAAGACGACCCAGACGAAGAGGTAGCGCGCCAGCTCCTCGGACCACTCGGGCGTCCAGTTGAACACGTAGCGCGACACCACCTGCGCGAAAATGACCACGAGCATGACCGACATGGCCGCGACCGAGAACCAGTACAGCACCGATCGCAGCCCCGTGAACAGCTTGTCCAGCATGGCGGGCTCCCCTCGCGTGAAGGCCCGGGCCGGGGCCCGGGCCTCGCGCGGATCGGTCGGCGGTTACTTTTCCAGGGCCCGGACCCGGTCGATGTTGGCCTGGCCTACGGTGGGGGCGAGCTTCTTGTAGACGTCCTTGGTGGCCTCGATGAAGAGCCTGCGGTCCACCGTGGTGACCTTCATCTTGCCCGTCGCCTTGATCTTGTTCCAGAACTCGAGGTCCTCCTTCTCGGCCAGCTTGCGCTGCCAGGCGATGGCCTCGTTGGCCGCCTGCTGGATGACCGCCTGCTGCTGCGGCGTGAGCTTCTTCCAGGTCGCCATGGAGATGAGCATCGGCTCCGGCGCATAGGCGTGCCC
>MVQS01000323.1 GCA_002067855.1 Syntrophaceae bacterium PtaB.Bin038 | reverse complement strand
GGTCCCGGTCCTGCTCATCCTCGGCGGGGCGCTCGCCGTTTACGTGGGTCTCGATGAGCTCAAGGACAAGATCCGGGAGACCCAGGAGAAGGAAAAGGAGGAGCTCAACAAGGCCCGGGCCGAGCTCGAGCGGGCCAAGGCGGAAGCCGACAAGTACCGGGAAGAGCTGGAAAAGCTCAAGGACGCCAAGTAAGGCGGACGAAAATCCCTTGACAGCAAGGCGAAATTCCACTAACGGAATACACCGGTTCACACAACACAGGATCGTACGAGTCATGGGCATCGAGTTCTTCGGCATCCCGACCATCCCCTCCAGCCTTCATCCATACCCCTACATGTATTGATGCCTGCAGTTCACCCTCCGGGGTGGGCATGCAGGCTTTCCGGAAAACCCCGCGTACCCGCCGGACCCGTACCGGTCGACAACCGCCGAGACGTATTTGGGCGGAGCCGGCAGCGAAGTCCGATCCCGACCGAAACGAAGACACGATCAGCGAATGGAGGACAGGGCCATGAGAGAGACGATGACAGGCAAGCGGACCCTCATTCTGGTGGTTGCAGCGGTGTTCATGTTCGGTTCCTGGGCGGCGGCCGACGCCGCTACCAGCCTCACCTACAGCATCTTCTTCCCCCCCGCGCACGCCCAGGCGAAAGCGGCGGAGTCCTGGGCCAAGGAAATCGAAAAACGAAGCGCCGGCGCGGTCAAAATCTCCCTCTTCCCCGGGGGCACGCTGACCCCGGCGGACCAGTGCTACGACGGCGTCGTGAAGGGGATCTCGGACATCGGCATGTCCGCGTTCGCATACACCCGGGGCCGCTTCCCCCAGATGGAGGCGCTCGACCTGCCCCTGGGCTACCCCAACGGGCGGGTGGCCACGCGTGTCGCCAACGAATTTTACCTCGCCATGAAACCGAAGGCCCTGGAACACGTGAAGGTGCTCTACCTGCACGCGCATGGGCCGGGGCTTCTGCACACCAAGAAGCCCGTGAAGACCCTGGAGGACCTCAAGGGGATGAAGATCCGCTCGACGGGCTTCAGCGCCCGGGTCGTCACCGCCCTGGGCGCCGTCCCCGTGGCCATGCCGCAGGGCGAGACCTACGAGGCCCTGAGCAAGGGGATCGCCGACGGGACGATCGGCCCCATCGAGGTGCTCAAGGGCTGGAAGCAGGGCGAGGTGATCAAGTCCACGACGGACTGCTTCGACGTGGGCTACACGACGGCGTTCTTCGTCGTCATGAACCTCAAGAAGTGGAACTCCCTCCCCCCCGACGTGAAGAAGGTCTTCGAGGATGTCAGCCGCGAGTGGATCGACGTGCACGGCAAGGCCTGGGACGAGGCGGACAGGGAGGGCCGTGACTTCACGAAGAGCCTCGGGAACCGGATCATCCCCCTGTCGGCCCAGGAGAGCGCACGGTGGAAGAAGGCGGTGAGGCCCACGATCGAGGAGTACATCAAGGATGCGGAGAAGAAGGGGGTCCCGGGCCGCAAGTCCGTGAAGGAGGCCGAGGGCCTGATTGCCAAGTTCCGGAAGCAATACAAGTAACTCTCGATTCAGGGTGGGGATTCATCCGTGATTCGCTCCATCGGGAAGACCCTGAATCGGGTGGCGGCGACGCTCAACGGCCTCTCCTCGGCGGCGATCGTGTTCATCATGCTGCTGACCTGCGCCGACGTGGTGCTGCGCTTTTTCGGTCGCCCCATCCCGGGCACCTATGAGCTGGTGGGCTACTTCGGCGCCGTCGTCGTCGCGTTCGCGCTGGCCTACACCTCCGTCGAGCGCGGCCACATCGCCGTGGAGATGTTCGTCAACCGGCTGCCGCCGCACCCCCGGGGCCTCGTGGAAGCACTGGGGTCGATCTGCGGCGCCGCGCTGTTCGGCCTTCTCACGCGTCAGAGCCTGGTCTACGCCCGCGACCTGCTGGACAGCGGCGACGTGTCGCTGACGCTCGGGATGCCGACGTGGCCTTTCGTCTACTCCGTCGGCGCAGGAACGGCCGTGCTGACCGTGGTCCTTCTGCTGGACGCCCTTCTTCACCTCAAGAAAGGGTTTCCAGCATGACGCCGACGGAAGCCGGAATATACGGGTTCGTCGCCCTTGTCGCCCTCATGTTCCTGAAGATCCCCGTGGGCTTCGTCATGGCCCTCGTGGGACTCCTCGGGTTTGCGGCGCTCGTATCCTGGGACGCGGCGCTGCATCTCATGGCGCAGGACTTCTTCTCCATCTTCGGCTCCTACAACCTCACGGTCATCCCCCTGTTCGTCCTCATGGGGCAGCTGGCGCACCACTCGGGGATGAGCGGCAGGCTCTTCCACGCCGCGTACCGCTTCCTGGGGAGCCTGCCCGGCGGCCTTGCCGTCGCCACGGTCGGGGCCTGCGCGGGGTTCTCGGCCATCTGCGGCTCCACGAGCGCCACGGCCGCCACGATGGCCGCCGTCGCCCTTCCGGAAATGAAGAAGTACAACTACGACCCGTCTCTGGCGACGGGCGTCGTCGCCGCGGGAGGCAGCCTCGGAATCCTCATCCCGCCCAGCACGATCTTCATCGTCTACGGGATCATGACGGAGCAGTCCGTGGGAAAACTCTTCCTGGCGGGCGTCATGCCGGGTCTCCTGATGACCCTTCTCTTCATCGCAACGGTCTTCCTGTGGACATGGGGCCGGCCGGACCTGGCGATGCCGGGGGCGCGCTTCACCCTGCGCGAGAAGGTCGCCTCGCTGGCGGGCGTCATCGAGACCCTCCTGCTCTTCGTGGCCGTCATGGGGGGTCTTTTCGCCGGAATTTTCACCCCGACGGAGGCGGCGGCCATCGGCGCCTTCGGCACGCTGGGGATCGCCCTGATCGGTCGGCACCTTGCCTGGAAGGGCTTCGTCCAGGCCCTCGCCGAGACCACGCGGGTCACCTGCATGATCCTCGTCATCGTGGCGGGCGCCACCGTCTTCGGCCACTTCCTGGCCGTCACGCGGATCCCCTTCGACGTGGGCGCCTGGGTGCTGGGGCTGCAGATGCCGCCCTGGGCCGTGATGGGCATGATCATCCTGATCTATCTGTCCCTGGGATGTCTCATGGACTCGCTCGCCATGATCATGCTGACGATCCCCATCTTCTTTCCCGTGATCACATCGCTCGGGTTCGACCCGATCTGGTTCGGGGTGATCATCGTGCTCGTCACCGGGATGGGCGTCATCACGCCCCCCGTGGGGATCAACGTCTACGTCGTGGCCGGTGTGGCCCGCGACGTCCCGCTGCAGGTCATCTTCCGGGGGGCCGTCAGGCTGCTGGCCGCGCAGATCGTGACGGCCGCCCTTCTCATCCTCTTCCCCCAGATCGCCCTGTGGCTCCCGCAGCTCATGCACTGAGGGCGGTTTCGGCGGCTCTGTTTCCCGGTCGAGGGCCGTCCGGGACGGGCGACCGGCCTGCCGCGACGCTGCACCGGCGAGTTGCGGCTTGAAAAAATCCGGGGAGGCCCCTAGACTGCACGGTGCCGCCGTCGAGGATCCGGGAGAGCATCCGCCATGCTGCTGGGAAACCCCTTTCAGGAAATCGCCGCCATTCTCTTTCTCGCCGCCGCCGCGGGTGCAGCGGGGCTGATTCTCCGCCAACCCCTGATCATCACGTTCCTGTTCACGGGGATCGTGGCGGGGCCTTCGGTTCTCGGGATCATCGCGAGCTACGAACAGATCGAGCTGTTCGCCCACATCGGCATCGCGCTGCTGCTGTTCATCGTCGGACTGCGGCTCGACCTGAACCTGATCCGCACGACCGGTCCCGTGGCCCTGGCGACGGGACTCGGGCAGATCGTCTTCACGGCGATCATCGGGTTCTTCATTGCCCTCGCCCTCGGCATCCCCCCCCTGAGCGCCGCCTACGTGGCCGTGGCCCTCACCTTCTCGAGCACCATCATCATCGTGAAGCTGCTGTCCGACAAGCAGGAACTCGATTCCCTCCACGGCCGCATCGCCATCGGCTTTCTCATCGTGCAGGACATCGCGGCCATCCTCGCCCTGGTGGGGCTGACGACATTGGGCAGAGGGTTGACCACGGGCGAGTCGACCCTGTTCGTGGTGATCGAGATCCTGGCCAAGGCGGCAGGCCTGCTGGCGGCAACGGGACTGCTCATGCGCTACGTACTGCCCCCCGCGCTTCACCGGCTGGCGCGCCACCAGGAGCTGATGATCCTCTTCGCCGTCAGCTGGGCCGTCCTCATGGGCACGGTCGGCGAGCTTCTCGGGTTCAGCAAGGAAGTGGGCGCCTTCCTGGCCGGTGTTTCGCTGGCCTCCACCGCCTACCGGGACGCGATCGGCGCCCGCCTGGTCAGTTTGCGGGATTTTCTCCTGCTGTTCTTTTTCATCGACCTCGGGGCCCGCCTCGACTGGTCCGCCGTGGGAGCACAGGTCGGCCCCTCCATCGTGTTCGCGCTGTTCGTTCTGATCGGCAACCCGCTCATCGTCATGGCGATCATGGGTGCCATGGGCTACCGGCGCCGCACGGGGTTCCTTGCCGGACTGACGGTAGCGCAGATCAGCGAGTTCTCGCTCATCGTCGCGGCACTGGGCATGAGCCTCGGCCACATCACGCCGGAGATCATGGGGTTGATCACCCTCGTGGGGGTCGTCACCATCTTTGCGTCCACCTACATGATCCTCTACTCGGGATGGCTGTACCGTCACCTATCCCGGTTCCTGAAGGTCTTCGAGCGGCGTGTCCCCTTCCGCGAGACATCGTGCGACGCCCCCGCATTCCTGCTGCCCGGTGAGTTGATCCTCGTCGGGCTGGGAAACTACGGAGGCGGCCTGGCGGAGCATCTTCTCGAGCGGAAGAAAAGCGTCCTCGGCGTCGATTTCGACCCCCGGGTCCTCGAGGCGTGGCGGGCCCGAGGGATTCCCGTGATCTACGGCGACATGGCGGACCCCGAGATCCACGAGCAGCTTCCGCTCGGGCATGCCCGGTGGGTGGTCAGCACGGTCCGCGGCCCGGAGCTGAACCTGCCGATCCTCCGGCTCCTCCAGCAGCGAAATTTTCGCGGGAAAGTCGCCCTCACGGCCCGCAACGAGGAAGAGGCCCGCCTCTACCAGAAGGCCGGGGCCCACCTCGTTCTGCGGCCCTTCGCCGATGCCGCGGAACAGGCGGCCGACAACCTGACGGACACGGCGCACCTGTTGCCCGAGGTGGTCGACTGGCCGATCGCCTTTCGTGAAGTCCGCCTGCGGTCGGGATCCGTCTTTACCGGCTGCCTCATCCGAGACATCCCGCTGCGACCCCAGACCGGGGTTTCGATCCTCGCCCTGAGCCGGGCCGGGCGTGTGCAGTTCGAGCCCACGCCCGATGTGCAGGTGTTCCCGAACGACCGGCTCCTGCTCATGGGCACACCGGATGACCTCCGGCATGCCGAACGTCTGCTCGGCGAGCGGCAGGAGCCGGACGGCGAGGACGGCCCCGGCCGATTCTCCATTGCGGAAATCGACGTCGGACGGCACTCCCCGCTTGCCGGGCTGACCCTGGCAGAAGCCCGATTTCGACAGGCGCACGGCGCGACGGTGATCGGGATCCGCCGCGACGGAGAGAAGATCGTCAGCCCCGGTCCCCTCGAAACGGTTCAAGACGGCGATACGCTCATCGTGATCGGGCTCCACGACAACGTGGAGGAACTGAAACGGAAGAGTCCCCTGTAGGACCGCCGTCCCGCAGTGCTTCCGCGATGCCCGAAAACGGTTGTTTTCGAAACGGAAACCGTCTACACTCCGGCAAACTCTGAAACGGCCCCGGGGCGTGCGGGCGAGGATCGGGACGGAGAATCGGCATGTTTTTTCTCAATGACATCGTCGTCATCATCGGTCTATCCACGGTCGTTCTCTACCTGTGCCACCGGATCAAGCTGCCCGCCATCGTCGGGTATCTGCTGACGGGCCTGCTCACCGGCCCCTACGGGTTCAAGCTGGTCGGCAACCTGGAGGCCGTGATGATGCTCGCCGAGATCGGGGTGGTGGCCCTGCTCTTCACGATCGGCCTGGAGTTTTCCTTTCGCAATCTCGTTCAGCTCAGGCGGACGGCCCTGCTGGGCGGTACCCTGCAGGTGTTGCTGACTCTCCTCGTGGCGGCGGCCATTTCCCACGGCCTCGGGCGGCCGCCGGGGCAGGCGATCTTCATCGGCTTCCTGACGGCCCTGAGCAGCACCGCCATCGTCATGAAACTCCTGCAGGAGCGCGCCGAGGTGGAAACGCCCCACGGGGGCAGCGCCCTGGGCATCCTCATCTACCAGGATCTGATCGTCGTGCCCATGATGCTGCTGCTTCCCTTTCTCGCGGGGGGCGTCGAGGGATCGGCCGATGACCTGCTCATCCTGCTGGGCAAGGAGATCGGCGTCATCCTGGCCCTGGTCGTTGCAGCAAAGTGGGTCGTTCCCTGGACTCTCTTCACGGTCACCCGGACGGGAAGCCGCGAACTCTTCCTTCTCACGATTGTGCTGATCGGGCTGGCCGTAGCCTGGCTTACCCATGTCGCAGGGCTCTCGCTCGCCGTCGGGGCCTTCCTGGCGGGCCTCGTCATCTCCGAATCCGAGTACAGCCACCAGGCCATGGGCAACATCGTGCCCTTCCGTGACATCTTCGCGAGCTTTTTCTTCGTCTCCGTGGGGATGCTCCTGGACCTCCGGTTTCTCGCGGAGCATCCGGTCTACATCTCGTTTCTGGCCGCCGGCATCATGCTCCTCAAGAGCCTTGCCGCCGGGGCGGCCGTTCTGTTCGTGGGGCTTCCGATCCGCGTGGCCGCGCTGGCGGGCCTCACGCTCGGCCAGATCGGCGAGTTTTCCTTCATCCTGGCCGAGGCGGGCAGAAAGTATGGACTGCTGTCGCAGGAACTGAACCAGGAGTTTCTGGCCTATTCGGTGCTGACGATGATGGCCTCGCCGTTTCTGTTCCGGTTCGCCCACCCCGCGGCGGAGTTCGTCGGCCGCCTGCCGCTGCCACGCCGCCTCAAGCGCGGCAGCCTTCCCACGGTAGGCGGAAAGCGGGTTCACGAGAAGGACCACCTGATCATCGTCGGCTTCGGCATCTACGGGCAAAACATCGCACGGGCCGCCCGAGAGGCGAAGATCCCCTACGCCGTCCTGGACATGAACGCGGACCTGGTCCGGGAGTTCCGGCATAAAGACGAGCCGATCCATTACGGCGACGCGACCCACGAGGCCATCCTGAAGCACGTCAACATCCGCCAGGCCCGGATTCTGGTGGTCGTCATCAGCGACGCCGCGGCGACCCGCCGCATCACCGATCTTGCGCGCAGCCTCAACGACAGGCTCTACATCGTCGCACGGACGAGGTTCATCCAGGAGATCGGGCCCCTCATGGATCTGGGAGCGAATGAGGTCGTTTCCGAGGAATTCGAGACCTCCGTGGAGATCTTCAGCCGGATTCTCTCCAGGTACCTCCTGCCCGAGGAGGAGATCCACCGCTTCGTGGAGGATATCCGCGCGGACGGGTACGCCATGTTCCGGAACCTCTCGAAACATGCCACGTCGTGCCCGCACCTCGGGGCCTGCCTTCCGGACATGGACCTTCGCTCGGTCCGCGTCCACGAGGAATCGGCCCTTGCAGGGAAAACCATCGCCGGGGCGGAACTGGGCAAGACCTTCGGCGTCACCGTCCTTGCCGTCAGGCGGGAAGGGGACATTATTTCCATTCCGCCGGCGGACCTGGCACTCGAGCCGGAGGACATCCTCTTCATCGTCGGCCCGCCCGCGAAGATTGCGGATCTCGAGGCGCTCCTGCGCGGACCCGTGGGGAAGAGTTTCCGGTCGAAGCGGAAAAGGGTTGAAGGCGAATCGGAAAACGCCTAAACTGATCACGAGTTCATAATCGACTCCGAAGGTTCGCCCGGGTGGTCGGGCCGCCGTCTGTCCGAACGGCAAGGGCGGCCCTTCTCTTTTGGCGCCGGCCGCTGCCTGCCGGCCGGGCGCGGAAACCCTCTCACCGGCAAAAGGCCTGTGGCATGCCGTTTCTGGGCGACATCCTCCTCATCATCGGGCTATCCGCCGTCGTGCTCTACCTTTGTCACCGGGTGGGGATCCCCGTCATCGTCGGCTACCTGCTGACGGGCATCGTGGCGGGCCCCTACGGGTTCGGCCTCGTCCGGCAGATCGAGGCCGTGCGGATCCTGGCCGAGCTGGGCATTGTCGCGCTGCTATTCACCATCGGCCTGGAATTTTCCTTTCGCAACCTCCTGCAACTCCGCCGGACCGCCCTCCTGGGGGGGTCCCTCCAGGTCCTCCTGACCCTGTTCACCGCAACGGCCGTCGCCCATTTCCTCGGCCAGCCGCCCGGGGAGGCGATCCTCATCGGGTTCCTGACGGCCCTCAGCAGCACCGCCATCGTCATGAAGCTCCTGCAGGACCGTGCCGAGATCGATACGCCGCAGGGCACGAGCACCCTCGGGATCCTCATCTTCCAGGATCTCATCATCGTGCCCATGATGCTCATCCTGCCGCTGCTGGGCGGCGCGGCCCAGGAAAGCCCGGAATCGATTCTGCAACTCGTCGCCGAGGAGATCGGGGTCATCGTCCTCATCGTCATCGCCGCGAAGTGGGTCGTCCCCTGGACCCTCCTGAAGGTGACCCAGACCCGCAGCCGGGAGCTGTTCCTGCTCGCCATCGTCATGATCGGCCTCGCCGTGGCCTGGCTGACGCAGACGGCGGGACTTTCGCTCGCGCTGGGGGCGTTCATGGCCGGGCTCGTCATCTCCGAGTCGGAGTACAGCCACCAGGCCCTCGGCAACATCCTGCCTTTCCGGGACGTCTTCGCCGGCTTCTTCTTCGTTTCCATCGGCATGCTTCTCGATCTCGGCTTCCTTGCCGAGAACCCCGTCCGGGTCGCATGGATGACCTCCGGGATCCTCCTCGTCAAGGCCCTGATCGCGACGGCGGCGGCCCTGATCGTCGGACTTCCCCTCCGGACCTCCCTGCTCGTCGGGCTGGCCCTGTGCCAGATCGGCGAGTTCTCCTTCATCCTGGCCGAGGCGGGCAACAAGTACGCCGTCTTCACCGGGAACCGGTACCAGGAATTCCTCGCCATCTCGGTGCTCACCATGATGGCCACCCCCTTCATCTTCCGCGGCTCACCGCGCCTCTCCGAGGCACTTTCCCGCCTGCCGGTCTCCCGGCGCCTGAAGAGAGGAAAATTCCACATGGAGGGCGCAAGGAGGGTCCGCGCGAAAGATCACCTCGTCATCGTCGGGTTCGGCTTCAACGGGCGCAACCTGGCGCGGGCGGCAAAGGCGATGGGAATTCCCTACGCCGTCATCGAGATGAATCCCGACGTCGTGCGCGAGGAGCGGTCTAAGGGCGAGCCCATCCACTACGGCGACGCGACGCAGGAGGCCATCCTGCAGCACGTCAACATCTGCCGCGCCCGGTCGCTTGCCGTCGTGATCAACGACGCGGCGGCCACGCGCCGGATCACGGAGCTGTCCCGGAGGCTCAACCCGAAGGCCTACATCATCGTTCGGACGCGCTTCATCCAGGAGATCCAGCCGCTCAAGGATCTCGGCGCCAACGAGGTCATCCCCGAGGAGTTCGAAACCTCCGTGGAGATCTTCAGCCGCCTGATGACCACCTACATGGTGCCGAAGGACGAGATCGAGAGGTTCGCCGAGGAGATCCGCGCGGGAGGCTACGAAATGTTGCGCAGCCTTTCCCGGGAGGCGACGGCGTGTCCCAGCATCGAGGCCTGCCTGCCGGACGTGGAAATCCGGTCCTTCCGCGTCCACGCCCGCTCCGAGGCCGTCGGGAAAACCCTGGCGGAGACGCAGATGCGCAAGAAGTACGGCGTCACCCTGCTGGCCGTCCGGAAGAGCAACGAGGTGCAGACGATCCCGGATCCTGATATCCGCTTCGAGGCACAGGACCTGCTCTTCGTCGTCGGCCAGCCCGACCGGATCGCCATGGTGGAGGATCTCTTCCGGGAGAAGCGGATCTGAACCCTCTCTTCATCGCAGCCGTCATCCTGGGCGTCGGCTCACGCACCCCGGGGTGCCGCCCGGTGTGAAGGCGGCATCGAGTCGGCCGCCCCGCGGAGTCAGGGGCGCCGGGGCCCTGCGACGTCCGCGGCACCGGACTCGAACCCGTCATGAAATACGCGGCGAAACGGGAGGGAGGCCCGCGGTCAATCGGATCGTCGAAGCGCGAGGGCCGTGCGCGTGGGGAGGTAGAGGCTCAGCAGATGGCGGACGCCGGTCCCCTGCCCCTCGGGTTGCGTGAAATGGACCTGGTCGGGCTCCAGCCGCCCGTGGCCGCCGTAGATCTCCGCGTCGCTGTCGAGGACGAGCCGGTACGTGCCCGGCGGCGCGTCGATGCGGTAGCCGTCGTAGGACCTCGACGGGTGGAAGTTGAAGACAAAGACATGCCCCGCCCTCTCGAAGGCGAGGATCTTGGTCTCGCCGTGCTCGTGGAGCAGACGGGGATCCCCCGACCCCAGCAGGTTCGCCCGCTTCGCGAGCCCGATCATGTCGGCATCGAACCGGGCAAGGCGGCCGTAGCGCAGGGTCTCGTTGTCCGCAAGGCTCCACTGCCTCCTGGCGTACCGGTAGGACCACCCGTTGCCCGCCCGGGGGAAGTCGATCCACTCGGGATGGCCGAACTCGTTTCCCATGAAGTTCAGATAGCCGTGCCCCGCCGTGGCGAGCGTCACGAGGCGGATCATCTTGTGCAGCGCCACCCCGCGGTCCACGCGGATGTTGTCGGTAAAGACGCTCATGCCCGTGTACATGTCGGAGTCGATCATCCGGAAGATGAGCGTCTTGTCCCCCACGAGGGCCTGGTCGTGGGACTCGCAGTAGCTGATCGTCTTCTCGTCGCGCCGCCGGTTGTTGAGCTCGTGCCACAGGTGGCCCAGGGGCCAGTCCTCGTCGGGACATTCCTTCAACAGTCGGATCCAGGTGTCCGGCACCCCCATGGCGAAGCGGTAGTCGAACCCCGTGCCCCCCTGCGCCGCGGGGACGGCCAGTCCCGGCATGCCGCTGACGTCCTCTGCGATCGTGACCGCGTCGGGACGGACGTCGTGGATGACGCGG
>MVQS01000322.1 GCA_002067855.1 Syntrophaceae bacterium PtaB.Bin038 | reverse complement strand
AGGCTGCAGCAAGCTGCAGCCCTCTTTCATCCTGGTCGGGGCGGCAGGATTTGAACCTGCGACATCATGCTCCCAAAGCATGCGCGCTACCGGACTGCGCCACGCCCCGTCTTCAGACTGGAAGTTATGAAGGTAAGAAGATCGGAAGAGCGGACGAAAAAAACCCTCTGTCTCTTTTCTGCTCTTCTTAACTTCTGCTCTTCCTAACTTCGGGTTGTTAAGAGCCACTCCCTGAACTTCGCGAAGGCCTGTCCTCGGTGGCTGATGCGGTTCTTTCGCTCCGGGGGGAGCTCCGCCGCCGTGAGCCCCTGCCCCGGATCCAGAAAGAGCGGGTCGTACCCGAAGCCCAGGGCCCCCCGAGGGGCAAAGAGGATCTCGCCGCGCCAGGAGCCCTCGAAAACCTCGCTGCGCCCGTCAGGGCTGTAGAGCACGAGAACGCAGCGGAAGACGGCCCCCCGCTTCTCCCGTGGGACCTCCTCGAGCGCCTTCAGCAGCTTTGCGTTGTTGGCTGCATCGTTTGCCCCGGCCCCCGCATACCGCGCGGAGTGGATGCCCGGCAGACCGCCGAGGGCGTCCACCTCGAGACCCGAGTCGTCGGCCAGCACGGTCTCCGCGATGTGCCGGGAAACCTCCCTCGCCTTCTTCAGGGCGTTGTCCCGGAAGGTGCCCCCGTCCTCCTCCACCTCGGGGACGCCTGGAAAATCCTTCAGGGAAAGGACTTCGACGGGAAGGTCCTGCAGCATCTGCCTCAGTTCCCGGACCTTGCCCTCGTTTCGGGTGGCCAGCACGATTCGACGGGTCAGAGCGTCTCTCCAAGGATTTCGATCTGTTTCTGCGTGAGCAGGGCGATCCCGCTCGCGGCGAGGTCGGTGAGCCCGTCGAGGCGTTCCCGCGTGAACGGCGCCCCCTCGGCCGTCCCCTGCACCTCGATGAAGAGCCCCCCGCGGGTCATCACGACGTTCATGTCCACCTCCGCGCGGTGGTCCTCTTCGTACTGCAGGTCCAGGAGCATTTCTCCGTCCACGACCCCCACGCTGACGGCGGAGACGAAATCCCGCACGGGGATCCTGTCCACGAGGCCCTCGGCGCGCATCTTTCGGAATGCGTCGATGAGGGCCACGAAGGCGCCCGTGATGGCCGCCGTCCGCGTCCCTCCGTCGGCCTGGATCACGTCGCAGTCGATGTGGATCGTCCTCTCGCCGTAGGCGGTCAGGTCCGTCACGGCCCGCAACGCCCGGCCGATGAGCCGCTGGATCTCGTGCGTTCGGCCCCCGACCTTTCCTTTCGAGGACTCGCGCGCGCTGCGCTCGTGCGTCGAGGACGGGATCATGGCGTATTCGGCGGTGAGCCAGCCCCGGCCCGCGTTCTTCAAAAACGGGGGCACGCCCTCTTCGACGGAGACCGCACAGATCACCCTCGTGTCGCCCATCTCGATGAGGACGGAGCCCTTGGGGTGACGCAGGTAATCCCGCGTCATCGAGACGGGGCGGATCTGGTTCGGTTGCCTGCCGTCTTTCCTCATCGGGCGCTCACTGGAAGAACTCCCGCACGCTGTCGGCGATCGCCTTCGCGACCGACGCCTGGATGGACTCCTCCTGGAGCTTCTTGCGGTCGCCGGGGTTGGTCGCAAACCCGACCTCGAGAACCACGGCGGGAACCGTGAGGTTCTGCAGGATCGGGATCGGCGCCTCGCGCAGCCCCCGGTCCTGACGCGGGAAGACGGGGTCGAGCTTCTTCTGCAGGATCTGGGCGAATCGCACGCCCTCGTTGAGATGCTTCGTCCGGACCATGTCCCGGACGATGGCCGCCGACTCGCCCCTGGTCGCGCCCTTGGCGGCCTCCTGCCCCTGGAAACCAGGGAAATACAGCTCGTAGCCCGACGCTTCCTTCTCGAACCCCGCGTTGACGTGGATGCTGATGAACAGGTCGGCCTGTGCCTTGATCGCCGCGCCCACCCGGTCCGTCATGGCCACGTCGGCATCGCCCATCCGCGTGAACCGCACGGTCACGCTCCTGGCGTCTTCGAGGTTGCGCTTCACCAGCGTCGCAATCGCCAGGGTGACGTCCTTTTCGACGACCCTGCGCGCCAGCTGCACGCCTTCGTCCTTTCCCCCGTGGGCGGGGTCGATCACCAGCACCCTCTTGCCCGTCGGGTCCACGGCCTCGACGGGTTCGGCGGGGGTCAGGGCCGCGGCCGCAAGGGCGGCCGACAGCAACAGCGTCCAAGCTCTGCGTTTCATCATGCGCACCGATTCGTGGGTCAATCCTTCAAGTGTCCTGCAACGAAGGGTTTTTTATACCGGAAGGCCCCTGACGTGTCAACCGGAACAACGGGTCTTCGGTGACCGGCCGATTCGGATTCACGGTCTTCCCTGCACCCTGTACCCCGGCCCCTGGACCCGGTTAATGCATCCCCTTCCGGTCCGTTCTCTTCTCGGGCTTCTTCTCCGGCCGCGAGTCGGACACGCGCACCCGCTCCACCGCCACGACCGCCTTCAGGCGTCTGAGCGCGTTGACGACGTCGTTGAAGTGTTTCAGGTCCGTCACGTCCAGGTCGAATTCGCAGATGGCCTGCTCCCCGGGAATGGTCTCCACCGTGGCGTGGCTGATGTTGACGTCGTGGGTGGAGATGGCCGTGCTCAGCTCGGCCAGCAGCCCCTTCTTGTCCTTGCAGGTCACCCGGACGTGGACGGGGTAGGTGTGCTTCTCCGTGATGTTCCACTGCACGTCGATGATCCGCTCGGGGTCGAAGTCCGCGATCATGGGACAGCTCGCCCGGTGGACGCTCATCCCCCGGCCCCGCGAGATGTAGCCCACGATCTCGTCGCCCGGCAGGGGGTCGCAGCACTTTCCGAACCGCACCATGACGTCGTCGATCCCCGTGATGGAGACGCCGGTGGTCTCGGGCTTGCGGAGCTTCTTCCAGATCTTCTCCGGGAGCGAGTCCTCCTTCCTCTCGGGCTCCTCCGGGAGGTAACGGTTCACGATCTGCCGGGCCGAGATCTTCCCGTAGCCGATGAGGGCCATGAGGTCGTCGACGTCCTCGATGGAGTACTCCTCGCAGATCTTCTTGAGCTCCTCCGCCTTGAGGATCTGGGTGAGGCTCATCTTGTGCTTGCGGAACTCCTTTTCGAGAATATCACGCCCGAGGGCGATGCTCTTGTTGCGCTCCTCGGTCTTGATCCAGGCCTTGATCTTCGAGACGGCCCGGGACGTCACCGCGTGCTTGAGCCAGTCCTTGCTGGGGTGGCGGCCCTGCTGGGTGATGATCTCGACGGTGTCTCCGTTCTGCAGCTGGTAGGACAACGGCACGATGTTGCGGTTCACCCGCGCCCCCACGCACTGGTTGCCCACGTCGGTGTGGATGCTGTAGGCGAAGTCGATGGGGGTGGCCCCCTTCGGGAAGGCCCGCACGTCGCCCTGCGGGGTGAAGACGTAGACCTCGTCGGGGAAGAGGGCGAGCTTGAGGTTCTTCATGAACTCCCGGGGGTCCTTGAGATCCTGCTGCACCTCGAAGAGGTCCCTGAGCTTCTGGATCTGCTCCTGGTCGCTGCCCTTGAGCGCCCCCCGCTCCTTGTAGCGCCAGTGGGCGGCGATGCCCCCCTCGGCCCACTCGTGCATTTCGCGGGTGCGGATCTGGATCTCGACGCGCTCGCCGTAGGGCCCGATGACGGTGGTGTGGAGCGAGCGGTAGTTGTTGGCCTTGGGCATGGCGATGTAGTCCTTGAAGCGCCCGGGCACGGGCTTCCAGAGGGCATGGACCACGCTCAGGGCCTCGTAGCACTCCCTCTCCTTGTTCGATTCCAGGATGATCCGGAAGGCGATCAGATCGTAGACCTCGTCGAACTCGATCCGCTGGGCCTCCATCTTGCGGTAGATGCTGAAGTAGTGCTTCGCCCTGCCCTCCACCTCGCCCTTGAGCCCGAAGTTCTCCATCTCGCGCTGGATGATCCCCTTCACTTCCTGCGTGTACCGGTCCCGCTCGTCCTTTCTCTTGGCGATGCGCTGCACGAGGTCGTTGTAGGGCTCGGGGTAGAGGTACTTGAAGGCGAGGTCCTCCAGCTCCATGCGGATCCAGTTGATCCCCAGACGGTTGGCCAGGGGGGCGTAGAGCTCGAGGGTCTCCAGGGCGATGGCATTGCGCCGCGGCTCGGACTGGAACTCGAGGGTGCGCATGTTGTGGACCCGGTCCGCGAGCTTCACGAGGATGATCCGGATGTCGGCCGACATGGCGAGGATCATCTTCCGGAAGTTTTCCGCCTGCCGCTCCTCGCGGCTGGCGAAGGTGATCTTGGACAGCTTGGTCAGCCCGTCGACGAGGACGGCCACCTCCTTCCCGAACCCCTCCTCGATCTCCTTGAGGGTCGCGAGGGTGTCCTCGACGGTGTCGTGCAGGATGCCGGTGACGATCGTGGCCGCGTCGAGCTTCATGTCGGCCAGGATGTTGGCCACCTCCATGGGGTGCGTGAGGTAGGGCTCGCCGGACAGGCGCATCTGTCCCGCGTGGACCGTCGCCGAGAAGATGTAGGCCTTCTCGATCAGCTCCAGGTCCGCCTGCGTGCCGTACGTGCCGACCTTATCGAGGATGTCCGTTATGCGGATCATTCAGGGCCTTCAACTCCCCCATGACGATGTCCCGGATCGCGGCTGCCGCCTCGGCGACGGCGAGGGTCCGGGTTTCCCCCGTCCTGCGGAATTTTATTTCCACGTTGCCCGCCGCGAGGCTCTTGGGCCCGATGGTCACCCGGATGGGGATGCCGATGAGATCGGCGTCGTTGAACTTCACACCCGCCCGCTCGTCGCGGTCGTCGAGGAGCACCTCGACGCCCGCCTCCCCGAGCTGCCGGTAGAGCGTCTCGGCGGCGGCGGCGATTTTTTCGTCGTTGACGTTGACCGGCACGATGATGACGTGGAACGGCGCGATGGTCATGGGCCACAGGATGCCCTGCTCGTCGTGCTGCTGCTCGATGGCGGCCGCCACCGTGCGTCCCACGCCGATCCCGTAGCAGCCCATCACCATGTACTTCTCCTTGCCGTCCCTGTCGAGGAAGGTGGCCTTCATGGCCTTGCTGTACTTGGTGCCCAGCTTGAACACATGCCCCACCTCGATGCCGCGGGCGAAGCGCATGGGCTTTCCGCAGCGGGGACAGGGGTCGGACTCCCGGATGATCCTCAAATCCGCGAAGGCCATCACGGTGAAGTCCCGCCCGAGGTTGGCGTTCTTCACGTGGTAGTCCTCCCGGTTGGCCCCCATGACCAGGTTGATGCGGTTCATGAGCGAATGGTCGGCGTAGACCGGGGCCTTGATCCCGATGGCGCCGGCAAACCCCTTGGGGGAGCCGGTCACCTCGAGAACGATGTCGTCCGTGGCCAGCTCCACCGAGTCCGCCCCGAGGTAGTTTCGAAGCTTCGCCTCGTTGACCTCCTCGTCGCCGCGGATGAGGACGGCCACGGGCTTGCCGTCGGCCGTGAAGACGAGGGTCTTCACGATGTCCTGCGGGGTGACGTTCAGGAACGCCGAGACCTCCTCGATGGTGCGGACATCGGGGGTGTGCACCGTCTCGAGGGGCTTGAACCGCGCGGGGTCGAGAGGCCGCTGCTCCGGCCTGGCGATCTCCGCCTTTTCGAGGTTTGCCGCGTAGTCGCAGCTCGAGCAGAAAGCCAGGGCATCCTCGCCCGTGTCGGCCAGCACCATGAATTCGTGGGAGTAGGCCCCCCCGATGTTGCCCGAGTCGGCCTCGACGGGACGGAACTTCAGCCCGATCCGGGAGAAGATCCGCGTGTAGGCCTTGAACATCTTCTCGTAGCTCTCATCGGCGCCCTTCTCGTCGGCATCGAAGCTGTAGGCGTCCTTCATGTCGAACTCGCGGCACCGCATGACGCCGAACCGGGGCCTCACCTCGTCGCGGAACTTCGTCTGGATCTGGTAGAGGTTCCGGGGGAGCTGCCGGTAGGTCTTGACCTCGTTGCGC
>MVQS01000321.1 GCA_002067855.1 Syntrophaceae bacterium PtaB.Bin038 | reverse complement strand
CGCCGGTCGGTCCAGATCGAGGAGGACGAGGTCCGCCGGATCTACCAGGACCGCGACGACGAGATCCGGATCATCTCCGAGACGGTGAAGAGCAAGATCTTCGACCTGCTCGTCGGGAAGGTCTCGGCCGGCAAGCTCATCGACCCGAAGAAGAAGAAAACGGTCCTCAAGAAGGGCGAGGAGATCACCGCCGAGGTGCTCGAGAAGATCCCCTTCGGTCTCTGGAAGGGCATCTCACTCGAGGACGAGACCCTTGAGGAGAACCTTCGCGGCATGCTCGAGAACCTCGCGCGCAAGGTGGACCTCATCGAGGCCTACTTCGAGGAAAAGGTGGAGAAGCAGAAGGCCGGCGACGAGCTGCCCCCGGGCGTCATCAAGCTCGTCAAGGTCTACGTCGCCATCAAGCGCAAGCTCTCCGTGGGCGACAAGATGGCGGGCCGCCACGGCAACAAGGGCGTGCTCTCGCGCATCCTGCCCGACGAGGACATGCCCTTCTTCGAGGACGGCACGCCGGTGGACATCATCCTCAACCCCCTGGGCGTCCCCTCCCGCATGAACGTGGGACAGATCCTGGAGACCCACCTCGGCTGGGCCGCCAGGGAGATCGGCGGGAAGATCAACGTCCTCGCCGAGAAGAACGCGGCGCTCGACGCCCTCAAGAGGGAGATGAAGCGCATCTACGGCTCCGACGAGTTCGGCCGGTTCATCGACGGGGCCACGGAGGACGAGCTCCGGGGCTTCGTGCGGCGCCTCAAGAAGGGCATCCCGGTGGCCACCCCGGTCTTCGACGGGGCCACGGAGGAGGAGATCCGCGATATGCTCGGCAAGGCGAACCTGCCCGCGAAGGGCCAGACCGTCCTCTTCGACGGCCGCACGGGAGAGCCCTTCGAGCAGCAGGTGACGGTGGGCATGATCTACATGCTCAAGCTCCACCACCTGGTGGACAACAAGATCCACGCCCGCTCCATCGGCCCCTACTCGCTCGTCACCCAGCAGCCCCTGGGCGGCAAGGCCCAGTTCGGCGGCCAGCGGCTCGGCGAGATGGAGGTGTGGGCCATGGAGGCCTACGGCGCCGCGCACACCCTGCAGGAGTTCCTCACGGTGAAATCCGACGACGTGGCGGGCCGCACGCGGATCTACGAGGCCATCGTGAAGGGTGAGCACTCGCTCGAACCGGGGCTCCCCGAGTCCTTCAGCGTGCTCGTCAAGGAGCTCCAGAGCCTCTGCCTGGACGTGGAGTTGGTGGAAAAGGAATAGGCGTCAGGCACCAGGCACCGGGCGTCAGGAAAAGGAAGCGAGATTGTTTCCGAGCCAACGGGCGTGATGCAACAGAATAGGCGGTAGACATCAGGCGCAAGGCGACAGGAAGCGGGAGAATTTCTTTCCTTCCTGATGCCTAAAGCCTGATGCCTGTGGCCCGTTTTTAAAAGGAGTTCATCGTGGAAGACATTTTCAGCTTTTTCGAAAAGCCGAAGGATCCCATCCGGTTCAACGCCATCAAGATGTCCATCGCCTCGCCCGAGAAGATCGCCTCCTGGTCGCACGGCGAGGTGAAGAAGCCCGAGACGATCAACTACCGGACCTTCAAGCCCGAGCGCGACGGCCTGTTCTGCGCCAAGATCTTCGGGCCCGTGAAGGACTACGAGTGCCTCTGCGGCCGCTACAAGCGGATGAAGCACCGCGGGGTGGTCTGCGAGAAGTGCGGCGTCGAGGTCATCCAGTCCAAGGTCCGCCGGGAGCGCATGGGCCACATCACGCTGGCGGCCCCCGTGGCGCACATCTGGTTTCTCAAGAGCCTCCCGAGCCGGATCGGCAACGTCATCGACCTCTCCCTCAAGGAGCTGGAGAAGGTTCTCTACTTCGAGTCCTGGATCGTTCTGGACCCGAAGGACACGCCCCTGAAGAAGAAGGAACTGCTCTCGGAGGAGCGCTACATCGAGTGCCGGGAGAAGTACGGGGCCGACGGCTTCGTCGCCGGCATCGGCGCCGAGGCGGCCCGCGTGCTCCTGGAGGAGCTGGACCTGGAGGCCCTGGACGCGGAGCTGAGGGCCGACCTCAAGGAGGCCACCTCGGACACGAAGCGCAAGAAGCTCACGAAGCGGCTGCGCGTCGTGGAGGCCCTGCGCAAGTCGGGCAACCGCCCCGAGTGGATGATCCTCACGACAATCCCCGTGATCCCTCCGGACCTGCGGCCCCTGGTGCCCCTGGAGGGCGGGCGCTTCGCCACCTCCGACCTCAACGACCTCTACCGGCGCGTCATCAACCGCAACAACCGCCTCAAGCGGCTCATGGAATTGAACGCCCCGGAGATCATCATCCGCAACGAGAAGCGGATGCTCCAGGAGGCCGTGGACGTGCTCTTCGACAACGGCCGCCGCGGCCGGGCCATCACGGGCTCCAACAAGCGCCCCCTGCGCTCGCTCTCCGACATGCTCAAGGGCAAGCAGGGCCGCTTCCGCCAGAACCTGCTGGGCAAGCGCGTCGACTACTCGGGCCGCTCCGTCATCACCGTGGGCCCCGATCTGCGGCTCCACCAGTGCGGCCTGCCCAAGAAGATGGCCCTGGAGCTCTTCAAGCCCTTCATCTACAACCGCCTCATGGAGAAGGGCTACGTCACGACGGTCAAGAGCGCCAAGAAGATGGTCGAGCGCGAGACCCCCGAGGTCTGGGACGCCCTGGACGAGGTGGTGCGCGAGTACCCCGTCATCCTCAACCGCGCCCCCACCCTGCACCGCCTGGGCATGCAGGCCTTCGAGCCCGTGCTCATCGAGGGCAAGGCGATCCAGCTCCACCCGCTGGTCTGCACGGCCTTCAACGCCGACTTCGACGGCGACCAGATGGCGGTCCACGTGCCCCTGTCCATCGAGGCCCAGGTGGAGAGCCGCGTCCTCATGATGTCGACGAACAACATCCTCTCGCCGGCCCACGGCAAGCCCATCATCGTGCCCAGCCAGGACATCGTCCTGGGGCTCTACTACATGACCCGGGCCCGCTCGGACAGCCGCGGCACGGGGATGGTCTTTTCGGGGCCCGAGGAGGTTCGACAGGCCTATGACTCCGGCGAGGTGGACCTCCAGGCCAGGGTGAAGGTCCGCATGAACGGCCACCTCGCGGAGACGACGGTGGGCCGCGTCCTGCTCTACGAGATCGTGCCCGAGGAGATCCCCTTCGAGGTCGTCAACAAGGTCATGAACAAGAAGGAGGTGGCCAACCTCATCGACTACTGCTACCGCTCCTGCGGCGACAAGGCCACGGTCATCCTCGCCGACCGTCTCAAGGACACGGGCTTCCGCTACGCCACCGTCTCCGGCGCCTCCATCGCCATCTCCAACATGGTGATCCCCGCGGGCAAGAAGGAGATCGTCGCCAAGGCCGACAAGGACGTCCTCGAGGTGCAGAAGCAGTACATGGACGGCCTCATCACCGACGGGGAGCGCTACAACAAGGTCATCGACATCTGGGCGCAGGCGACGGAGAAGGTCGCCGCCGAGATGCTCTCCTCCATCGGCTCCGAGGAGGTCGAGCTGGCCGACGGCAGGAGGCGCAGCCTCGAGAGCTTCAACCCCATCTACATGATGGCGGACTCGGGCGCCCGCGGCAGCGCCGCCCAGATCCGCCAGCTGGCGGGCATGCGCGGCCTGATGGCCAAGCCCTCCGGCGAGATCATCGAGACGCCCATCACGGCCAACTTCCGCGAGGGCCTCACGGTGCTGCAGTACTTCATCTCGACCCACGGCGCCCGCAAGGGCCTGGCGGACACGGCCCTCAAGACGGCCAACTCCGGCTACCTCACGCGCCGGCTGGTCGACGTGGCCCAGGACTGCACGATCACCGAGGACGACTGCCGGACCCTCGACGGGATCTTCGTCCAGGCCCTGGTCGAGGGCGGCGAGATCATCGAGACGGCGGGCGAGCGCTGCCTGGGCCGCGTGGCCCTCGACGACATCGTGGACCCCTTCACGGGCGAGGTGATCGTCAAGGCCAATGAGGCGATCGACGAGACGCTCGCGAAGAAGCTCGACGACGCCGGCATCGAACGCGTTCAGATCCGCTCGGTGCTCACCTGCAAGTCTCGGTTCGGCGTCTGCGCCAGGTGCTACGGCCGCGACCTCGCCCACGGGCATCTCGTCAACATCGGCGAGGCCGTGGGGATCATCGCGGCCCAGTCCATCGGCGAGCCGGGCACGCAGCTCACGATGCGGACCTTCCACATCGGCGGCACGGCCAAGTTCGAGGAGCACTCGACCCTGGAGGCCCGCCACGACGGGACCCTGCGGTTCGTCAACCTCAGCTGGGTCAAGCGCGGCAAGGACCTCGTGGTCATGAACCGAAACGGCGAGATCCACGTCCTCGACGAGGAGGGGCGCAACCGCGGCAAGTACCCCGTGCCCTACGGAGCCCACATCAAGGTCGGCGAGAACGCCAAGGTCAAGCGCGGCGACCTCATCGCCGAGTGGGACCCCTTCTCCATCCCGATCCTCGCCGAGGTCCCCGGGACGGTGAAGTACGGCGACATCATCGAGGGCAGGACCGTGCAGGAGCAGGTCGACGAGGTGACGGGCCTGTCGCGCAAGGTGATCACCGAGTTCACCGACGCCGACCTGCGGCCCCGGATCTCCATCAAGGACAAGGACGGCAGGACGGCCAGGGTGCCCGGCACGAACAGCCAGGCGCGCTACCTCCTCTCGGTGGGCGTCAACATCGGCGTCAACGAGGGCGACCGGGTCGAGGCGGGCGACATCATCGCCAAGATCCCCCGCGAGACGACGAAGACCAAGGACATCACCGGCGGTCTGCCGCGCGTGGCCGAGCTCTTCGAGGCGCGCAAGCCGAAGGAATTCGCGGTGATCTCCGAGATCGACGGCATCGTGTCCTTCGGGAAGGACGTCAAGGGGCGGCGCCGCGTGATCGTGACCCCCGAGGTGGGCGACAAGAAGGAATACCTCATCCCCAAGGGCAAGCACATCACCGTCCAGGAGGGCGACCGGGTCACGGCCGGCGAGCCCCTCATGGACGGCGCCTCGAACCCGCACGACCTGCTCATGATCAAGGGCGAGAAGGAGCTGGCGCGATACCTCGTCGACGAGGTCCAGGAGGTCTACCGCCTGCAGGGCGTCAAGATCAACGACAAGCACATCGAGGTCATCGTCCGGCAGATGCTCCGCCGGGTGAGGGTCGTCGACCCCGGGGACACGAACTTCCTGGCCGACGAGCAGGTCGAGAAGGGCCGGTTCCAGGAGGAAAACGACCGGGTCATGGAGAAGGGCGGCCGGCCCGCCGTGGGCGAGCCGATTCTGCTGGGCATCACGAAGGCCTCGCTGTCGACGCAGAGTTTCATCTCGGCGGCATCCTTCCAGGAGACCACGCGGGTGCTCACCGAGGCGGCCCTGGCCGGGAAAATCGACTATCTGCGCGGAATCAAAGAGAATGTCATCATGGGCCGCCTGATCCCCGCCGGCTCCGGGCTTCCCCTCTACAAGAAGCTCGGCATGGTGGTCGAGGGGGCGGTCGAGGAAAGTGAGAGAGCGGCACAGAAAACGCTTGACATCGAGGCGGCGAATTGATAAAAAACCAAGCTTTCGCAAGCCCCTTCAATTTGGACAGAAAGGGATAGAAGGATTTTCATGCCGACGATCAACCAGTTAGTGCGAAAAGGAAGGCAGCAGGTCCGGAAGAAGACGGCGACCCCCGCCCTGGTGTCCTGCCCGCAGCGCCGCGGCGTCTGCGTCCGCGTCTACACGACGACGCCCAAGAAGCCCAACTCGGCGCTTCGGAAGGTGGCCCGCGTGCGCCTCACGAGCGGCTACGAAGTGACCGCCTACATCCCGGGCATCGGCCACAACCTCCAGGAGCACTCGGTCGTTCTCGTCCGGGGCGGCCGCGTGAAGGACCTGCCCGGCGTGCGGTACCACATCGTCCGGGGCACCCTGGATGCCGTCGGCGTCCAGGACCGCAAGCAGGGCCGTTCGAAGTACGGCGCCAAGAAGCCGAGCTGATCGGGGTTGACAGCATGCCAAGACGACGAGAAATCCAGAAGCGACAGATCACGCCCGACGCGAAATACGGCAGCGTGCTCGTGGCGAAGTTCGTCAACAGCCTCATGAAGAAGGGAAAGAAGAGCACCGCGGAGAGCATCCTCTACGGGGCCTTCGAGATCATCGAGAAGAAGACCAAGGAGGCGCCGCTGGGCGTCTTCGAAAAGGCTCTCGACAACGTCAAGCCGGTCATCGAGGTGCGCTCCCGCCGCGTCGGCGGCGCCACCTACCAGGTCCCCACGGAAGTGGCCCCCGGCCGCAGGCAGGCCCTGGCCTTCCGGTGGATCATCGGCAACGCCATGTCCCGCGCGGAGAAGACGATGCGGGAAAAGCTCGCCGGCGAGCTCATGGACGCAGCACAAAACCGGGGCGCCTCCGTGAAGAAGCGCGAGGACGTCCACAAGATGGCCGAGGCCAACAAGGCCTTCGCCCACTACCGGTTCTAGCGCTCTTTTACAACAGCTGGGTGTTTCATCGTGGCACGGCAGACCGCATTGGAGAATGTCCGTAACATCGGCATCATGGCTCATATCGATGCGGGCAAGACGACCGTGACCGAGCGCATCCTCTACTACACGGGCATCTCCTACAAGATGGGGGAGGTCCACGACGGCACGGCCGTTATGGACTTCATGGAGCAGGAACAGGAGCGGGGGATCACGATCACCTCCGCCGCCACCACGTGCTCCTGGCGAAATTGCCGCGTCAACATCATCGACACGCCCGGCCACGTGGACTTCACGATCGAGGTGGAGCGCTCGCTCCGGATCCTCGACGGGGCCGTGGCGCTGTTCACGGCCGTCGAAGGGGTCGAGCCCCAGTCCGAGACGGTCTGGCGGCAGGCGGACCGCTACCGGGTGCCCCGCATCGCCTTCATCAACAAGATGGACCGCGTGGGGGCCGACTTCGCGAAGGCCGTCGGGATGATCCGGGACCGCCTGGGCGCCAACGCCGTCCCGGTCCAGATCCCCGTCGGCGCCGAGGAGAAATTCCGGGGCATCGTCGACCTCATCGGCATGCGGGCGATGATGTACGACGTCGACAGCCTCGGGGCGGAGTTCTCGATCCGGGACATCCCGGCCGAGATCCTCGGCGAGGCCCGTGCAGCGAGAGAGACGCTCATCGAGTCCGTGGCGGACGCCGACGACTCGATCATGAAGAAATACCTGGAAGGCGCAGCGGTTTCCCCCGGGGAGATCGCGGCCGCGCTCCGGAGGCAGACCCTCTCCATGAAGGTCGTCCCGGTGTGCTGCGGCGCCGCCTTCAAGAACAAAGGGATCCAGCCGCTCCTGGACGCCGTCGTCGATTTCCTCCCCTCGCCCGCGGACATGCCGCCGGTGACCGGGAAAGGGCCGAAAGGCGAGGAAGTCCTGCGGGCGGCAAGCGACGACGAGCCTTTCGCTGCGCTCGCTTTCAAAATAGTCACGGACCCCTACGTCGGGCAGCTGACGTACTTCCGGGTCTACTCGGGGGTGCTCGACGCGGGTTCCACCCTCTTCAACGCAACGAAGAAAAAACGGGAGCGTGTCGGCCGCATCCTCAAGATGCACGCCAACAAGCGCGAGGACATCAAGGAGGCCCGGACGGGCGACATCGTGGCCGCCGTGGGCCTCTCGTCGACGGCCACGGGCGACACCCTGTGTCACCCGGATCACCCGATCGTCCTCGAGACCCTGAGCTTCCCCGAGCCGGTCATCGCCATCGCCATCGAGCCGAAGACGAAGGCCGACGAGGAGAAGATGGGGACGGCCCTGGAGAAGATCCAGAGGGAGGACCCCTCCTTCCGGGTCCGGACGGACCGGGAGACGGGCCAGACGCTGATCTCGGGGATGGGCGAGCTCCACCTGGAGATCATCGTGGACCGCCTCTCCAGGGAGTTCGGGCTGGGCGCCGACATCGGGCGGCCCCAGGTGGCCTACAGGGAGACGATCCGCAAGGCCGTCCGCACGGAAGGGCGGTTCATCCGGCAGTCCGGCGGCCGCGGCCAGTTCGGCCATGTGTGGCTCGAG
>MVQS01000320.1 GCA_002067855.1 Syntrophaceae bacterium PtaB.Bin038 | reverse complement strand
ACTTTCAAAGAGCGTTTAAACAACTATTACAGTGACTTGTCTCTGTTTAGCTGCACAACAAAGTCGGAAGAGCCAAAGACAAAATCGTGGTTCGTGACGAGCTTCTCGCCAAGGTGGGGGTTGCGCTGAGACGGGCCGCCAGGTGGGCGAGGGAAATCGCGGCGCAGACCAACACGCCACTCGGCGTTTACGAAAACGGGAAAGTGGACAAAAAGAAGGTGACGATGAAATAGAAAGGGAGCAGGCTGGCCTCATGCCGCGTAGGGATGGACTTCCTTCCGGATCCGGTCGGCAAGCCGGTCCTCGGCCACGTCGAGATCGTAGCGGCCCTGCAGGTTCATCCAGAACTGCGGCGTCGTGCCGAAGTAGCGGGCCAGCCGCATGGCCGTGTCGGCGGTGATCGCCCGTTTGCCGTGAACGATCTCGTTGATCCGCCGCGGCGGGACGGAGAGGCTCTTTGCGAGACGATACTGGCTGATCCCCATCGGTTCGAGGAATTCCTCGTTCAGGATCTCGCCGGGGTGAATGGGGGACAGTTTCTTCGTTTTCATGGGGTTCTCCTCAATGGTAGTCCACGACCTCCACGTCGTGGGCGTCATTGTCCTTCCAGTGGAAACAGATCCGCCACTGATCGTTGATCAGGATGCCGTGCCAGCCCTTCCGGTTGCCGGCAAGCGCCTCGAGCCGGTTCCCGGGCGGCACCCTGAGATCTCCCAGCGACACTGCCGCATCCAGCAGATAAAGTTTCCGTTGCGCCTGCCGCTGGATATCCGGCGAAAATTTCCCGGAGTGTTCCCGGCGGAACAGCTTTTCGGTCTCCCGGCATCTGAAGGACTTTATCATGGGATGATATTAACGCAATGCGTTATTAATGTCAAGCGTTATCAGCGGCCGGCGCGGGGCGCGAGTCGGAAGAGGGGGGTCAGGCTTGCATGTTGACATTTGAAGATATTTGCCATGAGAGCCATTTCTGCACCTCAGTGATGAAGTCTTTCCGCAGACCTTCGGGTTCCAGTATTCTCACGTTCGGCAGCCACATCTTGAGAGTTTCCCGCACCTCCCCGAAGTGTCCCACCTTCAGGCTGACGATCAGCGAACCGTCGGGTTTCGTTTCCCTGATCTCCTGCGTGGGGAAGATCTTTCTTCGCCTGAAGTAGTCGGCGGCCTTGGGGTTCACCTCGATGAGCACCTCCAGGTTGCGCTCCTCGCAGAACCAGATGTTGGCGCTCTGCGAGATTTTCCTTGCAATGATGTATCTTATAGGATACAAGAAAAAATGATTGAAGTGTGGCAGACAGAGATTTTTACCCGATAGTTTGATGGCTTGCGTGATCGGCAGGTTCGTGCACGTATCAATGTTCGTATTCGACGACTGTCGCTCGGCAATTTCGGCGATGCGAAGCCAGTCGGTGAGGGTGTCTCGGAATTGCGAATAGACTTCGGGCCCGGTTATCGGGTTTACTTCGTGCGCCGCGGCCGGACACTGGTGATCTTGCTTGCCGGTGGCGATAAACACAGCCAGGATCGGGACATCAAGAAAGCGCAGAAGCTTGCGCGGGAACTATAGGAGGTTTGTTGTGGCAAAAACAAAAACACGTCCCTGGGATGTTGTTCAACATCTCGAGACTGCGGAGGACATGGCAGCCTATCTGGAAGCCGCCCTGGAAGAAGGTCATCCGGCGCTGGTGGCTGCCGCGATGGGGGATATCGCGCGTGCAAAAGGGATAACGCAAATCGCCCGTGAAACGGGCCTTGGCCGCGAGAGTCTGTATAAGGCTTTATCGCCCGAAGGCAACCCGGAGTTCGCCACGGTGCTCAAGGTCATGCGTGCGCTTGGTTTAAGGCTTCGCGCAACCCCGATCACGGCACGTTCATAAAGCTCGTTTTTGTAAAATGAGGTTCTTCGTGCTCAAAGGGGGATGGGGTCGATCGGTCATTCCGGCACTAGATGTTCTGCCATGAGAGCCATTTCTGCACCTCAGTGATGAAGTCTTTCCGCAGACCTTCGGGTTCCAGTATTCTCACGTTCGGTAGCCACATCTTGAGCGTCTCGCGAATCTCGCCGAAATTTCCCACCTTCAGGCTGACAATAAGAGAGCCGTCGGGTTTCGTTTCCCTGATCTCCTGCGTGGGGAAGATCTTGCGGCGCTTGAAGTAGCCGGCCGCCTTCGGGTTCACCTCGATGAGCACCTCCAGGTTGCGCTCCTCGGTAAACCAGATGTTGGCGCTCTGCCTGAGCAGCTCGTCGAGATTGGCGGGCACGGCGGGGAAGCTTTCATTCAGCATCTTGAGCTCTTTGAGCTTGTCCAGGGCGTAGCGCTTGACGATGCCCGTGCCGTCCTCTTTTGCCACGAGGTACCAGAAGCCGTCGTAGTGGACGATTCGGTAGGGGTCGACGGTGGCCGGGTGCGTGTTCTTGGCCGAGGCGTAATGGAAGGAGAGGCGCCTTCTGAGGCGGATGGCCTTGAGGAGCCGGTTCATGAGACGGGCATCCAGGGGCACCGACTCGTCGACGTGGATGTAGACGGGCTGGGAGGCCGAGGCCTGGTAGAGGCGGTTGAAGACCTCGTCGGCGGCCTTCCGGAAGGGCTGGCCCAGCTGGGAGACGGCGCACTTGAGGGCCACGATGAGGGCCAGCTCGTTTTCGTCGAAGAGCTCGAAATTCTTGAAGATATCCTTGTCCAGCTTGTAGACGCCGGGGCCTGCCTCGGTGACGGGGAAGCCGCACTGCTTGAGGAAGGCAAGGTCGCGCTGGATGGTGCGGGCCGTGGTGTGGAACTCCCGGCTGAGGGTGGCCGTTGTCACCCGTTCCTTCTCCAGGAAGAGCTTCAGCATCTGCCCCACGCGCATCAGGCGCCTGTGGGTGTTCTTCTGTCCTGTCATCCTGCAGTCTTTGGGTTCCACAACGTGGTCATTTTATGCAAGAGGTTTGCCGGGCGGCTGCGCTGAGGAACCCGCGCGTTTCGCTCAGAGAAGAAACCGCTCCATGTGCCGCTTTGCTTTCTTCATCTGCTTGAGGGACTTTTTTTCGACGACCCGGGTGCCCAGCTTCTCGAACAGGTGAGGAAGGAGGTAGAGCAGAAGAGGGTTCTTGACATGGATCTCCGCGGGCCGCATGCCCATGCTCGCCAGCTGCGCGAGCAGGATCCCCGCTAGCCGTCCCCACATTTCCTCCAGCGTGTCCTTCACATGGAGAACCTCGACGCACAGCATCGTGTTCGTTTGCTGGTGGAGGGCGAGAAACACGTAGGCGGTTCTGGGCCGCTCCGTCCTCTTGCCGATGGCTCCGGGGAACATGAAAAAGTCGACCTCCAGGATGTCGCTGCCGCGCGGGACACGATGGAGGCGATCCAGGTCGGCGGCGTCGAATTGCAGGAGGAACTGCTGCGGCCCCGGGGGCGGGATCGTTTCGTTCAGATCCTCCCATTCGTTGTTTTTCCCCTGGGCGCGGACAAGGCAACGCCCGGTCCCGTCGAACGCCAGCAGAGACCTGTCTATGAGCACCCGGGGTGCCACGTCCTCGAGCTGCTCCGGGGCCGTCGTCAAGACACGGATCTCGTCGGTCTCCGGCCGCCAGGGCATGAAGCCCGGCCGGAAACTCTGGAAGAAGGGCCAAGCCTGGCGGCCCCGGACCTTGACGCCGAGGTTCCTCAGCAGTTTGCGGTCCCAATCTCCCAGGATGTTGCGGTCCTCGAAGGAGACCTGCAGCTGGGGGATCTCGACGAGCTTCTCGGGGTATTCCTGCAGGGTCCGGGGCGGAAGAAAGTGCAGGTCCATCATCGCTGCAAGCGCAGGGATCCCGAGATAGAGGGAGATCCCAAGGTGCTCGCCCAGATAGCCCATCGTGCTGACAAAGCCGATGTCGCCGCTTGCGGGGTCCCGCACGCCGAAGATATCGGTCTCGGTCATCCATTCCCATGGAGCCATCTGTCGGATTCGAAGGGCCGCCTCGACCAGCTGTTTCCACTGTTCCTTTTCGGGTTTCTCTACGGCCATGGCGAATCTCCTTTTCGTCGATACGTCAACCCGCCGATGCGGGTCTGGGGTCTTGTACATCGACCCGGCATGGGCCGGCAAGGAAATAAGTGCCCGGCGGCTATTGCGAACGGACACCGGGGAGGCTATAAGGAAAAATCAGGGCCGGCCCGCCGGGACACGGGCAGGGGGTCGGCACGGGAGGTGTCATGGAGAAGGGACGCAATGCGCCCTGCCCCTGCGGTAGCGGCAAGAAGTACAAGAAGTGCTGCCTGAAGACATTGGAGCCCGACCGGGACTCGGAGTGGTGCAGGCTGGGCGAGGCGTACCTCCGGCTCGAGGATCGTCTGATCCCCTTCACGGAAAGGATGCTCCGGCGGACCGGTCTGAATGCGGCCTATGACGAATTCCTGCTCTGGCCGGAGGAGGAGATCGACGAGCAGCTCCTCGACCGCCTGGCCCCGCTCTTCGCTTCCTGGTGCGTGTTCAACTGGACCTACGACCCCGCGGACGTCGACGGTCCGCTGCGCCTGCCCCCCGGGGTCACGCCGGCGGAGTTCTTCCTCGAGAAGCAAAGGGGGCGGCTCGACGAGACGGAAACGGAACTCATCGCGGCCATCTCGCGCGGACCGTTCCGTTTCTGCGAGGTGATCCGGTGCGAGCCCGGCAGGGGCTTCCTGCTGAGGGATATTCTCACGGAACAGGAGGTGGACGTCATGGAGCAGGGAGCGTCCCGCGTGGCCCGCGAGGGGGATATCCTCTTTTGCCGCGTGACGCCGATACGGGGGATGAACATGCTCTTCGGGTGCAGCAACTTCGCCATCCCGCCCGAGTTCAAGCCTGCGATCATCGAACTGCGAAGCTGGATGCGCCAGGCCTGCGAGACGATCACGGAGGCGGAACTGCAGGAATACGATTTCGAGATCCGCGAGGAGTACCTCGAGATCGGCCGGGAACTCAGCCGCATTCCGGTTTTCTGCAACACGGACGGCGAGCGTTTGCAGATTCAAACCCTCCACTACGAAATCGACTCCCCGGAACAGGCGTTTTCGAAGCTGGCGGGTCTCTGCACGGACGAGAGCGAGGAAGAGCTGCGCAGCCAGGCGGAGCTGGACGTCAGGGGTGAGATCTCGAAGCTCGAGATTCCCTGGACCCGAAAGGGCTTCAAGGGCAGGCCGGGCCTGCAAAACACCCTTCTGGGTACGATGGCCATCGACGGCGGGAGCCTGAAAGTCACCGTGAATTCGTCGGAGCGGGCAGCGACGATCCGGAAGGAAATCGAGACCCTCTTGGGTTCAGGGGCTCGGTACAAGACGACGGTGATCGAGTCCACGGAATTCATGATGCAGAAACTTCGCAGTCAGGACCCCCGCATGACGCACGCCGGGACCGAGCATGACAGGCTCATGCAGAACCCGGAAATCCGGGCAAAGCTCGCGGAGATGCTTGCCTCTTTCGGGGAGGGCTGGGTGGACGAGAAGATCCCCGCCCTGGGCGGGAAGACCCCCCGGCAGGCCGTCAAGACCGCCGACGGCCGGGAGAGCGTCGAGGCCCTGCTTTGTTCCTTCGAGCGGCGGGCGGCCGGGGACAGGGACATGGGCGAGGAGATCCTGAAGGCCATCGAGGGCGTGCGGCGGACGCTCAACCTGCCCGGGCGCTGAACGGGGAAGTCGATACGGGACGGGAGACGGAGCATGACGGGAAAACGAAAGGCGGCTGACCTTTTGAAGACTTGAGCTGGGTGGACCTGAACCGCTGGGCCGGCGGCAAAATCGTCGGACGCGGCAGGGGCTACCAGAACGACGGCGCCGTGGAAGACTTGGCGAGAGCGCCCGGGGGAGGATTGATCGCCTGGGTGGACGGCACCCGGCGGTACGCCGTGCACGTTGAGCGGGATTCGCAGGGCGGACTTCTCTCGGCGTGCACCTGCCCCTACGAGGGCACCTGCAAGCACGCCGTCGCGGTCGTGCTGGAGTACCTGCAGTGCCTGGAAAAGGGGACACCGGTGCCTTTGGCGCGCAAGGACGACAAACGCTTCGACGAGTTCGAGATCGACAGTGATGAAGACGATGACGAGGACGACGAGTTCGACAGGGAAGAGGAGGAAAGGCCCGCCCGGGGCCGAGGCGGCGGGTTCGATTCGTTTATCGAGGGCATGAGCCGCGAGGAACTCGTGCGTCTCGTGCGGGGCATGTCCGAGCGCCACCAGCAGGTCCGGGAGGAACTGGAGGATCGGAAGGCCGTCTCGCAAGGCAATACGGGGACACTGGTGCGCAGCGTGCGCCGCAAGATCCGGGAGGCGGCCGCCGAGCCCGGGTGGTGCAATCGCTGGGATCGCTACGGCGATGTTGCCGACTATTCGGGCATACAAAGCGGGCTTGCGGCCCTGCTCGAGGCGGGCTGCGCCGACGAGGTGCTGGGACTGGCGGAGGAACTGCTCGAGGCTGCGACCCTGCAGGCGGAAGAGAGCAGCGACGAAGGCGATACGGGCCGGGATGTCGCCGGCTGCGCAGCGGTGGTCGCAAAGGCCCTGGAGCGCTCGCCCCGGCCGATTGCCGAGAAGATCCTGTGGACCCTGGAGATGCTGGATCGCGACAGTCATGATCAGTTCTTCCCCCTGGAAAAATTCCTGGAGCGGCGACATGCGAAGAAACACTGGGGCGAAGCGGCAGACGTTCTTCTGAAGAGACTGGAGGCTTTCAAGCCGTCGCGGCCGGGGGACGAGTGGTTGAGCGACAGCGAACGCGACCGCCTCACCGACACGGTGATCCTCGCGCTGGAGAACTCCGGGAGGCAGGGCGAGATCATCCCGCTCTGCGAGCGGGAGGCGAAGAAGACCGGGCGATGGGATCGCCTCGTGAAGCGCCTGATCGATGCAGCCCGCCTGGACGAGGCCGAGGCCGCGGTGTTCGAGGGGCTCAAGGCCGCCGAGGGAAAGCGGGGCGGCAACGAGTGGACCCTGCGCGGGCAACTGCTCCAGATCCGCATCAAGCGGGGGGACCATCTGGGCGAGGCTTCGCTGCGAGTCGACGAGTTCCTGCGGCGGCCTTCGCAGGAAGCCTGCGAGGAGTGCCGGAAGGCGACCCGGCCCGGGAATCTCTGGCCCCGCGTGCGGCAGGGGCTGATGCGCTTTCTCGAGAGCGGGGCCTTTCCGTGGGATGAGAAAGACTGGCCGCTGCCCGATACGGGCCTGACGCCGCCGGCAGCGCCCCGCGGGCGGGAGCTGCCCATGCGATATGTCCTGATCGACATCGCGACTCACGAAAAGCAGCCGGACCAGGTTTTGAGGTGGTACGACATGAAGCCGGAGGATTACGTCGGCGCGGACCGGATGGATCGGGTTGCCACGGCCGTCATGGAGTACGCCCCGGACCGGTCCGTCGGGCTGTGGAAGAAGCTGGCCGAGTGGGAGATTTCCAAAGTCCAGCCCTCCGCCTACGAAGCGGCGGCCGGTTACCTGTGGAAGCTCTCGGGCCTGTTGACGAAGCTGGGCCGCGAGGCGGAGTGGAAGGACTACCTTGCCGGGCTGAGGGCCGCGCATGCGAGGAAGAGGCGCCTGATGGAGACCCTGGGAACGCTCGAAGGGGGGCCCATCGTGAAGCCCGGGCGGCGGTGAATGCAGGGTCGGTCAGATCCGCTGGCCCTCGCGCCTGATCGTCCAGGCAAGCGGGTCCTCGTCAGTGAAGTTGTCGGGCCTGAAGGGGACGGGCTCGATTCTTGAGTCGACATCCGTAGACAACCGCGTCAACCGGATCCTCTCTTCAAGGCGATCGGCCGAGAAATCCGGCGATATGATGGCGACGTCGATATCGCTCCACTTGTGCGCCTTCTTCCTGGCGTGGGAGCCAAACAGGTAAGCCGCCTCGACCCGAATCCCGCTGTCGCTCACCTTTCTGACGAATTCCCGAACCGTCTTCATCAGGGGATCAGTCTGCTCAACCATTGGAACACCTCGGTGATATTTTCGAGCTCGGCTCGGGTGAAGTCCTCCGTGCATTTCTTCCGAAAACTGCGTGTCTCATCGGGATAGCGCGCTTCAAGGTTGAACGTCGTGATCTTGATCAATGCATCTTTTCTCGGCTCTTCAAGAGCGATCTCAGCCGCTTCCGCAAGTCGAACGAGATTGTGAATCGGAGGCGCTTGTTCATTCTTTTTTGCCACATACAGGGCTTTCAGGATTTTTTCGACCGCCAGATGTCCGAAGAATAAAGCGTAAGAATAATCCCTCTTCTCGAACAGATGCTCCGAAACCTGCAAGGCTTCTTTTGCTTCATCACGCCAGTATGTAATCGCCTTTTTCACGCCGCGTCTCCACTAGGTTGCTGATCTTTCTATCATTTTTTCAGGAAGGGAGCAAGAACTCCCTCGCCTGCACCAGGGGTATTCTGCGAAAGTGGTGTTGAAACGAAAGATAAGGCAGGTGAGCAATTTCCCCGACAGAGGGCTGTCGAGGCGGCCTTTCCTATAAGAAAGGAGTGGCGATAATGCCCTCAGACAGTGAAAAAACTCCCGTTTCGCCTTCGGGCTCTTTCGGGAGGAAGGGGGACTTATGGAGGAAGCGATCAGGAGTCATCTGGAGGGGATCCGATTCGGCGAGGCGCAGAGGCACCGCAACATGACCGTCTGGCCGGTCTTTGCGGCCGTCGACGGCGGCCCGCACTACATGACCATGAAGGAGGCCCTGGCAGGCGGCTTCCTCTCGGTCACCGAGGTGAGCGAGGGAGGCACGGTGCCGCAGCTCAAGGTCGTCAACAGCGCCCCCGTGGCGGTGCTCATCCTCGACGGGGAGGAGCTGGCCGGGGCCAAGCAGAACCGCATCGTCAACACGACGATCCTGCT
>MVQS01000319.1 GCA_002067855.1 Syntrophaceae bacterium PtaB.Bin038 | reverse complement strand
CCGGGCTTGATGCCGAGGCTCTTGGCGATGACCCCCCATCCCTTGCCCTTCGAGGTCTTGTATTCCCGCAGCACGCGGTCATAGGGCCTGCCCGACATCTCCCCGAGCCTGAACACGATGTAGGCATCGGCCGGGCTCGCGACGTTGCCGATGACCGCCGAGATCTCGGCATCGCCGATCCGGAAGCGGGTGGCAAGCCGGGCGCGGAAGCCCGTGGGGTCGGCCTGGGCCTGGATGTTGAAGTCGTTCACCCAGGCGAAATCCTGCGCCGCCTGCGCGGATGCGGCAAGCAGCAGGATCAGGGACAGTGCCAGGACAATCGTTCGTTTCATGGTTCCCTCCCGTGGAGATGATGGATCCGGGCTCGGCGCCCCGGCGCCGATCATGGGTCGTTTATAGCCCTTCCTTCACACTTTGTAAATTGCCCCCCTCTGGATCCCCATGATCTCGCGGGCAAGCTCCCTCTCGAGCTCCCTGTCCATGTGCGTGAAGCGGACGGCGACGAACTCGATGCCGTCGCAGCGCGCATCCGACGGGGTCCAGACCCGTCTGACCACGGCGGGGATGGCGTGCCGCTTCCCGTCGCCGTCCCTGTAGGTCACCTCGACGGTGCGGTTGTGCTCGAAGGGTTTCTCGATGCCGTGGCTGAAGAGAGCCCCGCCGATGGAGATGTCGATGAGGTTCACCGCCCGGGAGTCGACCTCGATGCGCGTCGACCACTCGGAGCCGGGCCTCACCCGGTAGTGCATGCGCAGGTTGTACGACTCGAGGTCCGAGGTCTTGCGGATGACGAGGGCCGGGACCGTCCGGGAGGAGTTCAGGGGGTATTCGCGGATGATCTCCTCGAGCTTTCCCGTAAACCCCCGGCGATGGAGCTGATCGCCCTTCCGGTTCAGACGGGTCACGCGCGCATCTTTCCCGACATCGGAGAGCCGGACGGGAGGGGTCGTCTGGGAAAGGATGAACCGGTCCCCCTCGACGTCGTGGACGATCGCCCTGCGGACGTCGATCTTCTCTTTCAGCTCATCCAGTTCGAGGATGATCTCTACGTTGGAGCCGGGACCGATGTTCATGACCGTCGACGGGGCGGCATGCCCCCGCAGGTTAGATCGAAAAATTCAGCAAAACCTTTACCATCCATTCCCCTGCAAGAAACGTCCCAGACCTTTCCGGGGGCGGGCGGTCAAACCCTTGGTTTTCCATGCCGATCTGCTCTATAGTGGATCATCGACAAGGAAAGGAGGGCACGGGATGAGTCGAATCCGGAAATGTGGAATCTTCGGGATTGCGGCAGCGCTGCTCCTGGCTCTGACGGCCTGCGCCACGGCGCCGCAGCTGGGGGGTCAGTCGACCGCGAAAGAGCAGGTGTTGAGGGTCTCGCACCAGGAAGCATACCCCCAGGTCGCGGCGGGGAAGGCGCTCCTGGTGTGCGCCTATGAGAACGAGAAGACCTGCAGCACGATCATGCTGGAGAGAGCGATCACCTGAAGGAATTCCAGGGCCGGCTGGCAGGGCTGAAAAAGGACCAGCCCATCATTTTCTATTGCGCCTGACCCAATGAGCATACTTCTGCCGGTCTGGCAGAAAAATACCTGGGAATGGGATATACCAACATCAAGGCTCTCGGCGGCGGCGTCGAGGCCTGGAAGAAGGCAGGATACAAGGTCATCGCGAAGTAGTGAGCGTCCCTTAGACAGAAATCGTGCACCAGGATGACAGGGGGTCGGCCTTCATCGGGCCGGCCCCTTTCCATTTTCCTTCGCGGGCCCGATCGAGGGGCATCTGCCTCTGTTTACACCGTTGCCTCAGCGGGTTTCGCTCGAGTTCGACACGACGGCGCCGTCGGGGAAGGTCACGACGCAGTCCGCCACGCGCCTGACCTGATCGAGGTAATGAGAGACAACCAGCACGGTGAACCGCTGCTTCAGGGCCACCAGCAGCGTTTCGATGATCTCCGTCGCCGCTGCGTCCAGCGAGGAAGTCGGCTCGTCCATGAGCAGCACCTCGGGCTCCAGGACGAGCGCCCGTGCGATACAGAGCCGCTGCTGCTGGCCTCCCGAAAGGGTGCGGGCATCGTCATCAAGCCGGTCTTTGACCTCGTCCCAGAGGTAGGCCATCTGCAGGGCCTGCTCGATCCGGTCCTGCAGGAGCCGCCGATCGCGGTTCCCGGCCAGTTTGAGGGGAAAGGCCACGTTCTTCCGGATGCTCATCGGCAACGGGTTGGGGGTCTGAAAGACGAGCCCCACGCGCCTTCGCAGTTCGGTCACGGGGTAGCTCCCCTCGTAGATGTCCCGCCAGAGGCCGCCCAGGCTCATCTCCACCGTGCCGCTCATTCGCGCATCGGGGATATTCTCCCACAGCCGGTTCAGGGTGTAGAGAAAGGTGGACTTGCCCGTTCCCGAGGGGCCCACCAGGGCGGTGATCGCATTCCGTTCGAAGCGGACGTTCAGGTTCGTGAGGATGCGGCGGTCGCGATAGAAGAAATCGAGACCCGTCACCTTGATTTTCACCTGTTCATCGTTCATGGCGCAACTCACGGGCGATAGAGTGCCAGATAGGTCAGTCGTTTCTTGATGAGGAAGGCCGCGAAAAACAGCATCGTGCAGAGCAGCAGCAAAATCAGCGAGGCCCCGTAGCCCCGGAGAAGCTCTTCGGGGCCGGCGTACTGGGAAGAGATGTAGTAGATGTAGAAGGGTAGGGCCTCGTAGGGGCCGAGCAGGGACGTGGGCACCCCGGCTGTGACCACGACCCCCGTGAGCATGATGACCGCCGTGTCCTCGGCGCAGCGCCCGATCGCGAGGATGAGGCCGCTGAGCATCCCGGAAAGGGACTGGGGGATCAGCACGTGGAAGAGGTTCTGGGGCTTCGTCGCTCCAAGGGCCAGAGCCGTCAGGCGGGTCTCGCCGGGAATCCCTTCGAGTGCCGCCTGGGTCGTTCGGATGATGTAGGGCAGCACGAGAAAGGCCAGGGCCAGCGCCGAGATGAGCAGGCACGGTTGGATGCGGTTCGAGAAGTGTTTGTGCAGGAAAATCGCCAGCGCAAACCCGAAGAGGCCCACCAGGATCGACGGGATGCCGGCCAGGACGTCGAATACCAGGTTGAAGAGATTCTTGACCCGGGCACCGGCGTATTCGGCCATGTAGATGCCCGTCGCGACACCCAGCGGAACGGCCAGGACGATGGAGAGGCAGACCAGCAGAAACGTGCCGACCATGGCGGGAAAGAGCCCGTCAAAGACGCGCTGCTGGAGCAGAAGCGCCTGGAGCGGCGGCGTTTCGCCGAACAGCAGCTTCACATCGATCACGCCGGCCCCCTGGTGGGCGAGGTAGGCGACCAGGAGGAAGAAGATGCCGGACAGGATGAGCCCGCAGGCCCAGGAAACCCCGATGAGTGCATTCTCCCGGAAGCGGTTCATGGCCTCTCCCCGCTTTCCGGCATGGCCAGACGGCGCACCAGCACGGTGATGACCGTGATGAACAGGTAGAGGATCAGCCCGCAAGCGAAGATGGACCGAAACTCCGGGCTCTCGTAGTCTGCGGCGATCACCAGGGCGATGTGGGCCGTCAGCGTCCTTACCGAGTCGAGCACCGAGCCGGGGACCTGGACCGCATTCCCCGCGAGCATCAGCGCGATGAGCGTATCCCCCGCGGCACGGCCGAAGGCGAGGATGACCCCGACCAGGATCCCCCTCCGGGCGGCGGGCAGCACGACGTAAAGAAGCTTCTGGGCGCGGTCCGCGCCGAGGGCGTCGGCTGCGGCCAGGTGGCTGCGGGGGACCCTTTCGAAGCTGTCCTGGAAGAAGAGGATCATCGTCGGGGCGATCAGCACGCTCAGCATCAGCGCCCCCGTCAGCAGGCACATGCCCGACCCGGTTTGAAAGAATTCCCGGATGAGGGGCACCAGCACGAAGATGCCGACAAAGCCGTAGACCACGGTGGGCACGCCGGTCATCAATTGGACGATCCGGCGCAAGAGCGTCCCCGGCGGCCTCTGACCGTAGAGGCCGATCAGGCAGGCGCAACCGAGACTCAGCGGAAACGCCAAAAGCAGGCTCAGGGAGGAAATCCCCGCCGTGGTGACCAGCAGCGGATAAATGCCGTAGAGTCCCTTGCCGGGCTCCCAGTGCTGGGTCAGGAGGCTGAACAGCCCTCCACCGCGCAGAAGGGGGAGGGCCATGACCAGCATGAACCCGAGGATCAGCACGGTCACGGACGCACTGACGGCGGCGGAGACGAGCAGGATCCTCTCCGTCGCCCTTTCGCTCGGCCCTATCATGGATGGGGAATGAACCCCTTTTCCTGAACGATGGCCCGGCCCTCCGGCGAGAACAGGTAGTCGATGAACTTCCGGGTCAGGCCGGTCGGCGCGCCCTTCGTGTTGCTGTAGAGCCCCCTGGCGATCTTGAATTGGCCGTTCCTGACGGTCTGAACGGTCGGGACGACGCCGTCGAAAGCCACCGGCGCGACGGACGCGTCGATATGCCCCACGGAGACGTAGCCGATGCCGTAGGGATCCTGTGAGACGGCCGACTTCATCGCGCCGTTGGACACCACGACGTTGGCCTTGGCGGCGATGGGGCCTTTCTTGAGGGCCTTTTCCCAGAACACCTCGCGGGTGCCGCTGGCCTCGTCACGGGTGTAGAGGTTGATGGGCCGGTCTTCGCCGCCCAGCGCTTTCCAGTTGCCGATCGCGCCCGCGTAGATACCCGCGACCTGGGCCTGGCTGAGCGCCTTCACGGGATTTCTGGGGTGCACCACCACCGCCACGCCGTCGAGCGCCCACATGTGCGGCTTGAGGCCGTAGCGTGCGATCTCGTCTTCTGTCGGAGCCCGCCCGCTGTTGCCGATCTGCACGAGGCCTTCGCCGACCTGCTTGATCCCGACCCCCGAGCCGCCGGCGGCGATGCTGATCTGGATTGCCGGGTAGGCGCTCATGATCCTCTGCGCCGCTTCCTTCATGACGGGGATGTGGGCCGTTCCCCCGGAAATCTTCAGGACACCCTTCTCTCCCTTGAAGGCGTCGAGATCTCCCGCAACGCCGGTTGTGGATGTGAAAGCTAGAACACAGGCAGCCGTGAACAGCAGAAACAAGATCTTTTTCATGTCGGACACCTCCGCCCTGTGAAGTTGAGTCTTTCGTTTTTCGGCGTGCGGCGAATTATAGAGCATCCCCCCCGGTAGTCAAATGCATTATTGTTATAGCAAATACATAATATGCCTTTACTTTATAACCGGGGCGGTCCCGATTTTCGCCCGCTGCTCTCGTGCGGGTTTCCCGTTGCGCCTTTCCGTTTGCATTCAAGGGCCCGATCGTCAATAATCTTTCCGTCGTGCAGGAAAGGCGAAGGGGGCCATGAGAAAAGGTTACGATTACGACCTGATCGTCATCGGCGCGGGCATCGCCGGGATGGTCTCCGCCGTGACGGCCGCGAGCCTGGGCAAGCGCGTGGCCGTCGTCGAGAAATCGAGGGTCGGCGGAAGCTGCACGAACACGACCTGCATCCCGAGCAAGGCCCTGATCCGGCTGGGCCACGCAAGCCGCGAGATGGCGCACCTCGAGCGCCTGGGCCTGCT
>MVQS01000318.1 GCA_002067855.1 Syntrophaceae bacterium PtaB.Bin038 | reverse complement strand
CGGTGCGATCGGGGGTCCCGGTAATTCGTGACGGCGGCGATCCGCCCGGTGCGCGTGATTCCGAACCAGGTGCCGCCGCCCTGAATGTCTTTTCCGGCCAGGAGCTCCGGCGCCTCGGGCCAGAAGCAGGCGGGCCGGGAAGGACGATCGTAGAACTCGTCCCGGTTTGCGGCGATGATGAGCCGGTAGGTCGGGTGGATCTCGAAGGCGCAGAAGAACAGGCACATGACCCCGAACCCCCTCAGGCGGGATCCCCGCCGGCGGCAGCCAGGTTGCGCTTCACCGCCTCCAGGATCAGCGGCATGACCTCCCCGGCTTTGCCGTGGAGGACCACGTCGGCCTGGAGATCGAAATCCGTCACGGTGAGGTTGACGATCGCGACGGCCGCCCCCGCCTCCTTGGCATAGACGGGCATGTAGGCCGCCGGGTAGACCACCAGCGAGGAGCCCACGACGATGAGCAGGTCGCACCGGCGCGAGCGGTCCACAGCCTGCCGGAGCGCCTCCGCGGGGAGCTGCTCGCCGAAGAAGATCACGTCGGGCTTGAGAATGCCGTCGCACTCGGGGCACAGGGGTTCTCCCTCGTCGAGCCGGATCCGCGCAAGGAGGTCCGCCATGGCGTATCGCCGCCGGCAGCCGAGGCACCGCGCGTGGCTCATGGTCCCGTGAAGCTCGTAGACCCTGCCGGGGTCGTTGCCCGCCTTCTGGTGGAGGTTGTCGATGTTCTGGGTGATGACGCAATCGAGCTTCCCGAGCTTTTCCAGCTCCGCCACGGCGAGGTGGGCCCCGTTGGGCCTCGCGTCGGCGATCAGGCCGCTTTCTACGAGAACCCTCCACTGCTTGAGACGCGTCTCGGGGCTTGCCAGGAAGCGCTCAAGGGTGAACTCCTCGGGGTCGAACCGGGACCAGATCCCTCCGGGGCTGCGGAAATCGGGAATGCCCGATTCGGTGCTGACACCGGCCCCGGTGAAAACCACGATCCGCTTCGCGCCCGCGATCAGCGCGGCCAGCCTCTCGATGTCTCGTTCCAGTCCCTCGTCGGTCACGGGATTCGTCCCGGCGCAGGAATCGCCCCGCGCACGAGGC
>MVQS01000317.1 GCA_002067855.1 Syntrophaceae bacterium PtaB.Bin038 | reverse complement strand
TCTGAAGATGGCGGCGGACATCCTCTCCTACCTCAATGTCATCCTGGTTCTCAGAGGCTGGAGCCTCCGGAGGCGCTACGATTCCATGGACGACGTCGTGAACGGCATCCTCGAGTTCATGGAGCACGCCATCGAGATTGTCGAGGAAACCGACCGGGCGAGCTCGGAGTGCCGTCATTTCAGGAAACCCGCAAAGTCCCAACGCGAAAGGAGAACAAAATGGGGAAACCGGGGAAAGAACAAATGATCGAATTCTACCGGCAGATGCTGCGCATCCGCCGGGCCGAGGAAAAGCTCATGGAGGTGTTCTCCGCGGGCGAGATCCTGGGCTTTCTCCACGTCAGCATCGGGCAGGAAGCGGCCCCCGTCGGGGTCTGCGCCCACCTGCGGGATGACGACTACATCGGGACGACCCACCGTGGCCACGGCTACGCCATCGCGAAGGGCATCGATCTCAAGCGCGCCATGGCTGAGCTGTTCGGCCGCAAAGACGGTTACTGCATGGGACGTTCCGGGTCGATGCACCTGGCCGATCTCTCCAAGGGAATCATGGGCGCCAACGGCATCGTCGGCGGCGGCATCCCCATCGTGACGGGCGCCGGTTTCGCCGCCAAGTACAAGGGGACCGACCAGGTGGCCGTGGCGACCTTCGGCGACGGCGCCACCAACCAGGGCACGTTTCACGAGAGCCTGAACCTTGCGTCGGTGCTGAACCTCCCCGTGATCTTCCTGTGCGAGAACAACGGGTGGGCCGAATTCTCCCCCCGCCCCGTCCACGCCAAGATCGAAAACCTCGCGGACCGCGCCGCCTCCTACGGCATGCCGGGCGTCATCGTCCCCAATGACGTCGTCGAGATCTACGAGGCATGCGGCGAGGCCGTCGAGAGGGCTCGAAGGGGCGGCGGTCCGACCCTCATCGAGGTCAAGTGTGACCGCTGGTACGGCCACTATGTAGGCGACGCGCAGAAGTACCGCGGCAAGGAGAAGGTGGACGAGGCCATGGCGAAGGACTGCATCAAGGAGTTCGAAGCCAGGCTCCTGAAAGAGAAGATCCTCAAGCCCGCCGACGTCGAAAAGATGCAGGCCGACATCGCGGCCGAACTGGCCGAGGCGGTCGACTTCGCCCGCCGGTGCCCCTACCCGGAGCCGGAGGATATGGCGGTGGGGCTGTATGTATAATTTTTTTCGGGATATATGACTGTACGCTCAATCAGTTACCTGAAGGGAGTCTGACATGAAAGACATTCGATATATCTTCGCCATCAAGGAAGCCATGGAAGAGGAAATGGAGCGCGACGAGCGTGTCTTCCTGATCGGCGAGGACGTGGGACTGGCTGGCGGATCCTTCGGTGCGAGCCGGGATCTCTTCAAGAAATTCGGCCCCAGGCGTGTCGTCGACACCCCCATCAGCGAGGCCGGCCTGACTTCGATGGCCGCCGGCGCCGCCTCCTGCGGCCTGCGGCCCATCGTGGAGATCATGTTCATGGATTTCGTCACCTGCGCGATGGACAGCATCGTCAACCAAATCGCCAAGATGCGGTACATGTTCGGCAACCAGTACACGATGCCCATCGTCGTGAGGATGCCCGAAGGCGCGGGGCTCAATGCCGGCCCCCAGCACTCGCAGTGCCTCGAGGCCTGGTTCGCCCACGTGCCGGGACTCAAGGTCGTCATGGCGGCCACCCCCTACGACGTCAAGGGCCTCCTGAAGTCGGCCATCCGCGACGACAACCCCGTCGTGTTCATCGAGAACAAGACCCTGCACGCCATGAAGGGCCGGGTCCCCGAGGGAACGGATCACCTGATTCCCCTGGGCAAGGCCGATGTGAAGCGGCAGGGCTCCGACGTGACCGTCGTCGCCGTCTCGCGCCTCGTCAACGAAGCGCTTCAGGCGGCGTCCGACCTCGAAAAGGACGGCGTGAGCGTGGAGGTCATCGACCTCATGACGGTTCAGCCCTGGGACAAGGAGGCCGTGTTCAACTCCGTCGGCAAGACCCACCGGCTCGTGATCGCCCATGAGGCCGTGAAGCCCTTCGGCATCGGGGCTGAGATCGCGGCCACCGTCGCGGAGGAGCTCCTGGACGAGCTCGACGCCCCCATCATGCGGGTCGGCGCCCCCTTCGTCCCCATCCACTACAGCCTGGAAAAGGCTTACGTGCCGGGATCCCGGGACGTCAAGAACGCCGTCCTTGCCACCCTGCAGCGTGCATAAGTAAGGAGGAATAGCCATGAAGGCAGCTGTCTGGCACAACAGAGAAGACATCCGGATCGAGAATGTCCCCGACCCCAAGGCGGGCCCTGGACAGGTGAAAGTCAAAATCAAGACCTGCGGGATCTGCGGCTCCGACCTGCACGAGTACAAGAGCGGCCCCTTCATCATCCCCGCCAAGCCCCACCCGCTGACGGGTAGGGCCAACGGCCCCATCATCCTCGGCCATGAGTTCTCCGCCGAGGTGGTCGAAGTGGGCGAGGGGGTGAAGAGCGTCAAGCCCGGGGACCGCGTGACCGTCAACCCCCTCATCTACTGCGGCAAGTGCCACTACTGCAGGACCGGGCAGTACGTCATGTGCACCAAGCTGGGAACGGCGGGTTTCGCCTGGGACGGTGCCTTCGCGGAACTGGGCGTCTTCCCCGAGTACGGTGTTCTGAAGATCCCGGACAGCGTCAGTGACGACGCGGGCGCCTTCGTGGAGCCCCTGGCCGTGGCCGTTCACGCCGTGAGGCGCGCCCGCCTCAGGATCGGCGCCTCCGTGGCCGTTGTAGGCGCAGGGCCCATCGGGCTTCTCGTCATGCAGGCCGCCCGTGCCGCCGGTGCCGGCAAGGTCTTCGTCATCGAGCCCCTGAAGGGCCGCCGGGAGCTGGCCGCCCGGACGGGGGCCACGGCCGTTTTCGACCCGACGCAGGGCGATGCAGGGAAGGCGATCGGCGACCTGACGGACGGGCTGAGGGCCGACTGGGCCTTCGACTGCGTCGGCAACCAGGCCTCCTTCGACACGGCCGTGAAGGTCACGGGCCGAAGGGCTGTCATCTGTGTGGTGGGGCTCGCCCTGAAGCCCATCGAGGTTCCCTTCATCCGACTCTGGGGCCACGAGAAGGAGATCGTCTTCTCGAGCGGCTACGAGGACGAGTTCCCGGCGGCGATCGCGTACCTCGCCGACGGCCGCGTCAACGTGGAGCCGCTCATCACGGCCCGCATCAAGGTTGACGACCTCGTCGACAAGGGGATCAAGGAACTCATTGAGCACGGCAGCGACTACGTAAAAATTTTAGTCTACCCCAAGTAATCCGAGGAGGAGAGACCATGAATCTTCCCTATTTCGATCTGACAGGCAAAGTGGCCATCATCACCGGCGGCGCCACCGGCATCGGCAGGGGCATTGCCGAGGGGCTGGCCGATGCCGGTGCAACGATCGTTCTGTGCGCCCGGCGCAAGGAAGTCATCGAGCAGGCCTGCAAGGAGATCAAGGACCGGACGGGCGTGAAGACGTTTGCCGCCCCCCTCGACATCACGAAGACAGACCAGATCAAGGCCGTCACGGAGAGCGTGATGAAGGAATTCGGCCGAATCGACATCCTGGTAAACAACGCCGGTGTCGGCGGAAGCGAAAAGCCGATCGTCAACCTCAAGAAGCCCGAACGGGAAATGACCGAGGCCGACTGGGACCAGACGGTCGCCACGGACCTGAGGGGCATCTTCGTCCTCACCCAGGCCGTCGCCAAGAAGATGATCGAGAGGGGCGAGGGGGGCAAGGTCATCAACGTGTCCTCGATCACGGCGATCATCGGCATGGCGAACATGGCCGCCTACTGCTCCAGCAAGGCCGCCGTCGTGCAGCTCACCCGCGTGATGGCCCTGGAGTGGATCCGCTACAATATCCAGTGCAACGCGATCCTGCCCGGCTACTTCGAGACGCCCATGAACACGCACTTCTTCGCCACCGACGTGGGCAAGGAAATCATCAAACGCAACATCCCCCAGAACCGTCTCGGCCAGATGGACGACATGAGGGGCCTGGCCGTGTACCTCGCATCGCCGGCGTCGAACTTCATGACGGGCTCGGCGGTCGTTATCGACGGCGGCCAGACCAGCTGGTAGGAAGGAGAGGATCCGCCATGAAAATCAAGGACTACAAGACCATCATCCTGGAAAAGAACGAAGAGGGCATCGGCACGCTCACGCTGAACCGCCCCGAGGTCTTCAACGCCATCAGCGAGGAGCTGATCGCCGAATTGCTGGACGCACTGCGCGTCGTCAACGCCGATGCGGACATCAAGGTCCTCATCATTACAGGGGCCGGCAAGGGGTTCCAGGCCGGCGCCGACATCCGGGAGCTCAACCGGATGGGCATCGTGGAAATCCTGCGCTGGAATGAGGGGTTTCTGCGGGTCAACGCCAACGTGGAGAAGCTGCGTCAGCCCGTCATCGCAGCCATCAACGGCCTGGCGCTCGGCGGGGGCCTCGAGCTGGCCCTTGCCTGCACGATCCGCATCGCCGTGGAAGGCGCCAAGCTGGGCCTGCCCGAGGTGAAGCTCGGCATCATCCCCGGCACGGGCGGCACCCAGCGCCTGCCCCGCATCGTCGGGAAAGGACGCGCCTACGAGATCCTGCTGACGGGCGAGCCCATCGATGCGGCCGAGGCCTACCGCATCGGCCTGGTGAACAAGGTCGTCCCCAAGGGCGAGGCCTTGAAAGCTGCCGTGGAAATGGCGCGCCGGATCATCGTCAACGGCCCCTTCGCCGTGGAGATGTGCAAGGATGCCGTCGAGATCGGGATGGAATGCCCCCTGGAGCAGGCCGTCCAGTACTCCCAGAAGAACTGCATCGCCTGTTTCGGCACGGAGGACATGAAGGAAGGCACGACGGCCTTCATCGAGAAACGCAAGGCGAACTTCAAGGGGCGATGACCCGGACGCCCCGAGTCATTTTCGTCTTGCAATGACCCGGCGGTTGAAGCAGGATGAGCACGAAAATAACTCGGGATGAGGATGCCGCCCAAGCGCCTGCGTGCGTCGATGCCCACTGCGCAATCCCGCATGCACCCGGTCCTGAGCCCTATGCCCAATGAATCTGGAGGCCCGCTATGCCCGTCGAAATCGTGATGCCCAAGCTCGGTCTGACCATGACCGAGGGGCTGATTGTGGAATGGAGGAAGAAGGAAGGGGACCCCGTCAAGAAGGGTGAGGTCCTCTTCGTGCTCGAAACGGAGAAGGTGACCTACGAGGTCGAGGCGCCAGAGGACGGCAAACTGGGAAAGATCCTGGTCAAGGAGCAGGAGACCGTGCCCGTGGGCGCCGTTGTCGGCCTGCTCCTCATGCCGGGTGAAGCCGCCGTCGAGGTGACGGCAGCGCCCGCCGCCGTGCCGAAGGCGGAAGCGGCCTCCCCTGCCGCCGCCGCGGCCCCGACAGCCGCGGCTTCCGTGCCGCCCGCAGGCGGCCGCGTGAAGGCCACGCCGCTGGCGAGGAAGGTGGCGAAGGAACTCGGCATCAACCTCACCGCGGTGGCCGGTTCGGGTCCCGGAGGCCGAATCCTGCGGGAGGACGTGGAGAAGGCGAAAGCCGCCGTCGTCCAGGAGCCCGCGGCCCCTGCCGCGGCTGCAGCGCCGGCCCCCGCCGCACCGGCGCAGGCTCAGGCGGCACCCGCCCCGGCCGCCGCGGAGGGACGGCTTGCGGTCTTCACCGGCATGCGCAAGACGATCGCGAGGCGGATGCTCCAGAGCAAAGTCGAGGCGGCCCAGGCGTACATGGGCAACACGGTGGACGCCACCCGCATCCAGGCGCTTCGCGCGGAGTTGATGCCCTTCATCGAGAGGAAGACCGGCGTGCGCATCACCATCACCGACCTGATGATGAAGGTGACCGGCGCGGCCCTGCGGGAACACCCCGTCATCAACACACGCTGGACCGACAAGGGCGTCCTCTACCTGCCCGAGGTGAACATGGGCATGGCCATGGCCCTCGACGAGGGGCTCATCGTGCCCGTCATCAAGAACATCAACGCCAAGAGCCTCGGCCAGGTGGCACAGGAGCGCGTGGCCCTGATCGAGAAGGGCAGAAAGAACAGCTTCCTTCCCGATGACATCAAGGGGAGCACCTTCACACTCTCGGCCATGGGGATGTTCGGTCTCGAGACCTTCACGGCCATCATCAACCAGCCCGAAAACGCCATCCTCGCCGTGGGGGCGATCCTCGACAAGCCCGTGGCCCTGAAGGGAGAGGTGGTCATCCGGCCCATGATGAGCGTCAACCTGACCTACGACCACCGGACGATCGATGGGGCTGAGGCGGGCAAGTTCATGCGGACCCTCAAGGAGATGATCGAGGAGCCGCTCTACATCTTGTGACCCGGCGCTGCAATCCGCAGCGCCCCATCGACATAGCGGACACGAGCGGGGCCCCTGCCCCGTCCGAAAACCGCGACAGCGAGGGAATTCGACCATGCCTGTGGATATCGTCATGCCCAAGCTCGGTCTGACCATGACCGAGGGGCTGATTGTGGAATGGAGGAAGAAGGAGGGGGATCCCGTCAAGAAGGGTGAAGTCCTCTTCGTGCTCGAAACGGAGAAGGTGACCTACGAGGTCGAGGCGCCAGAGGACGGCACTCTTGGCAAGATCCTGGTGCCGGCGCAACAGACCGTCCCTGTGGGAGCGGTTGTGGGCATGCTGCTCAAGCCGGGCGAGTCGGCCGCGGCCGCCGTGCCGGCGGCACCCGCACCGGCGACGAAGTCGCCCGCCGCGGGCCAACCCCCCGCCGGGAAAAAGAAGATCGTCATCGTCGGCGGCGGCGTGGGCGGCTACCCGGCCGCCATCCGCGCGGCCCGCATGGGCGCCGAGGTGACGCTCATCGAGAGAGACGCCCTCGGGGGCACGTGCCTCAACTGGGGATGCATCCCCACCAAGGCGCTCCTGCAGTCGGCCGGCGTCGTCCAAACCATGAAGGAGTCCGAGACGTTCGGCGTGAAGTGCAAGGGCTTCGAGGTGGACTTCGGCGCCGTCATGGTCCGCAAGAACGCGGTCGTCGCGCAGCTCACGCGCGGCGTGGGCGCCCTGCTGAAGGCCAAGAAAGTGAAGGTTATCCAGGGAACGGCCTCCTTCGTGGACGCGAAGACCCTGCAGATCCGGGAAACGGGCGAGGAGGTCCGGGGCGACGCCATCCTGATCGCCTCGGGGTCCGTCCCGGGCCGGATCCCCATCGAGGGGATCGACGGGCCGGACATCATGGACTCAAACCAGGTCCTAGCCATGAAGACCCTTCCGAAGAGCGTCGTCGTGATCGGCGGCGGCGTCATCGGCGTGGAGTTCGCCCAGTTCCTGATCGCCATGGGAACCCCGGTTACGATCATCGAAATGCTCCCCGGCCTCGTCCCCGGCGTGGACAAGGAGATCGCCGCGCTGCTCCAGAAGCGGATCACGGCTGCCGGCGTCAACGTCGTCACCGGTGCCGCCGTGAAAGGCATCGCCCACAGGAAGACGGAAAGCGTCGTCACGTACGCGATCGGCGACAAGACGGAGTCGGTCACCGCCGAAAAGATTTTCCTCACCGTGGGCCGCAAGCCCGACTTCTCGCTTCTCAACATCGACAAGGTAGGCATCAAGCACGAACGGGGCGCCATCGTCGTCAACGAATTCATGGAAACGAACGTCCCCGGCATTTACGCCGCGGGCGACGTCATTGGCGGCATCATGCTCGCCCACCTAGCCTCGGCCGAGGGCGAGTGCGCCGTGCGGAACATGCTCGGCCACCGCGAGGCCATGAGCTACAGGGCCGTCCCCTCCTGCATCTACACGACACCCGAAGTGGCCTCCGTGGGGCTCACGGAGGAAAAGGCGAAGGAGCGGTGCGAGATCCAGGTCGGCCGCTTCCCCCTGCGGGGCAACGGCAAGGCCCTGGTCCTCAACGAAACGGAAGGCCTTGTCAAGGTCATCTCGGACAGGAAGCACGGCGAGGTGCTGGGCGTCCACATCATCGGACCCCACGCCACGGACATGATCGCCGAGGCCGTCCTGGGGATGACGATGGAGATGACCGCCGAGGAGCTGGCCGGCGCCATCCACCCGCACCCGACGGTATCGGAGGCGATCATGGAGGCGGCCATGGTGATCGCCGGCGGCGCCATCCACATGCCGTAATTCCCCGGTCTCCCCTCTTGCGCGGGGTGATCGAGAAGAAAATTGAGTGATTGGTCACTAATAATTCTTTGAGTGTGGTTATGGCATCGGCCCGGCGGCGCGTCCCGCCCGGACCCGACGCCACCAGACGGAACCGTGAGAGGAGGATACACGCATGGCTTGGGATTTCGGATACACGAAAGAAGAGGAAGCCTACCGGCAGAAAGTGGCCGCCTTCCTCGACAAGGAGCTGACGGAGGAGATCGCCCGGCAAAACTGGGAGGACCTGGGACTGGACAAGGAGGGACGCGCCTTCGGCAAGAAGCTCTTCGAAGCGGGCCTCCTGGGCTGGAGCTGGCCCGTGGAGTACGGCGGCAAAGGCCTCTCGCCCGTCTACGACTTCATTCTCATCGACGAGCTGGGCAAGCGCTGGAGCGCTCACGTCCCCAACGACGTGGCCTACACCATGGTGGGACACACGATCCTGCGACGCGGCAGCGAGGCGATGAAGAAGGAGTTCATCCCCCGCATCGTACGCGGCGAGATCGAATTCGGCCTGGGCTACACGGAGCCCGAGGCGGGCTCCGACCTCGCGAACATGAAGATGACGGCCATCGACCAGGGCGACCACTACCTCGTCAACGGCCAGAAGACCTTCAACACGGAGAGCCACTACGCGGA
>MVQS01000316.1 GCA_002067855.1 Syntrophaceae bacterium PtaB.Bin038 | reverse complement strand
CTTCGAGAAGAGCATCAGCTACGGCTACGAGGGGGGGCTGTGCTCCGATCTCAAGGCCGCCTTCTACGGCAGCGGGATCCAGGCGCCCGTCCACGGTCACGTGGCGGGCCTCGGGGGCCGCGACGTGAAGGCGAGGGAACTCGTCGAAGCCGTCAAGTCGTCGCTCGCCCGGATCCAGGCGGGAGAGCGGGATCTGAAAACCACCTGGCTGAACTGTGCCACGGAGTAGAGCCATGCCGCAGAACCTCTTCAAGATCCACGAGAAGGAATACGTGCTGCCCGGCACGCGGGCCTGCCAGGGCTGCGGGCTCTCCATCGCCTACCGGTTCGCCCTGAAGGCGCTCCGGGAGGACACGATCGTCACGCTTCCCGCCTGCTGTCTGTGCGTGCTCCACGGGCTCTACCCCCTGACGCCGGTGCTGGTCCCCACCGTGAACAACACCTTCGCGAGTACGGCCGCCTCGGCCTCGGGCATCGCGGCGGGTCTTGCCGCCCTGAACCGCACGGAGACCACCGTCGTGGCCTTCGCCGGCGACGGCGGCACCTTCGACATGGGCCTCCAGGCCCTCTCGGGCGCCGCCGAGCGGGGGACGGACTTCATCTACGTTGCGTACGACAACGAGGGCTACATGAACACGGGGACGCAGCGATCGAGCGCGACCCCCATGGGGGCCCTCACGACGACCACCCCCGTGCTCACGAAGCAGCAGCACAAGAAGGACTTCCTCAAGATCATGGAGGCCCACCAGATCCCCTACATCGCGACGACGACGCCGGCCTACCCCATCGACCTCTACGACAAGTTCGTCCGGGCCAAGCGCATCAAGGGGACGCGGTTCATCCACATCCACACGCCCTGCCCCCCCGGGTGGCAGTACCCCACGAAAGATACGATCCGCATCGGGCGGCTCGCCGTCGACACGGGCCTGTGCGTGCTCTTCGAGGTGGAGAACGGCAAGTTCCGCTTCACCGGCCGCAGCCGCACGCTCGCCGAGAAGGGCAACAAGCTCCCCGTGGTGCACTACGTCGAGAAGCAGGGTCGCTTCAAGAAGATGAGCATCGAGCAGCTCAACCAGCTCCAGGCCTGGGTGGACGACCGCTGGGAGGAGTACAGGAGAAAGGCGGCGGAATCGAAATGACAGGGCACAGGGTCGAGGAAAAATCTTCTTCCTTCCCTGGACCCTGGACCCCCATCCGGGTGGACCGGAGAGAAAGATCAGACAGACCGGAGAGACCGACAAGGAGGGTGACAAGATGGATCTCGGACTGAAGGGGAAGGTGGCGTTGGTTGCAGGGGGAAGCCAGGGGCTGGGGCTCGCCGTGGCGCTGGAGTTTGCCCGGGAGGGCGCGAAGGTCGCCGTCTGCGCGCTCGACGACCCGCACCTGCCGGCGGCGGCCGATGCCATCCGCAAGGCGGGAAGCGGCGAGGTCTTCTCCATCCCGGCCGACGTGTCGGACCTGGAGCAGGCGAAGAACTTCGTCCGGAAATCGGCGGCCCATTTCGGGACGGTGGACATCCTGGTCAACAACGCCGGCGGTCCGCCCTCGATGAGCTTCCTCGAGATCGACGACGACCTGTGGATGCGGGGATGCCGCCTCAACCTGCTCTCCACGATCGTGATGACGCGCGAGGCCGTCCCCATCCTGAAGGAGAAGCGCTGGGGACGGATCATCAACATGACCTCCATAGCCGTCAAGCAGCCCATCGACGGCCTGATCCTTTCCAACACGGTGCGCTCGGGCGTGATCGGCTTTGCCAAGTCGCTCTCGAACGAGCTCGCGCCCTTCAACATCACCGTCAACAGCGTCTGCCCGGGATACACGATGACGGACCGCGTCCGCAACCTCGCGAAGGTGCTGGCCGAGAAGCAGGGGACGACCCCCGAGGCCGTCATCGGCAAGTGGGAGGCGGAGATCCCCATGAGACGGATCGGCACGCCCGAGGAGTTCGCCGGCCTCGTCGTCTACCTCGCCTCGCAGCAGGCGGGCTACATCACCGGCGCGGCGATCCAGATCGACGGGGGGTGGTACAGGGGGATTATGTGATAAAGGCAGGCGGCAGGCATCAGGCAAAGACGAGAAAAAGGCAGGCATCAGGCGTAAGGCGTGAGGGAAAGACAAGAAAAGACAGGCCAAGGGCTTGAGGCGAAGGGCATGAGGGAAAAGAAAGAGGGCATCGGGAAGAGGCAATCCCGGTGCCCTTTCTTTTCTCACCCTCTTACCCTCTCACGTTCTTACCTTCGCCCTTTTTTCTGCTGCGCCAGGGCGTCCCTGAGGTTCTCGCGGGCCATCCCGTAGTCCGGGTCGAGGCGGACGGCCTCACGGAAGTGATCGATCGCCTCGTCGGTCCGGTTGCGCAGCATCAGCGCGCTTCCGAGGTTGTTGTGTGCCCTGGAGTAATCGGGCGAGAGCCGGACGGCTTCCTGGAAGTGTCCGATGGCCTCGTCGATCCGCCCCTTGTAGATGTAGATGCTGCCGATGTTGTAGTGCAGCTTCGCGTCGGCCGGCTGCCACTCGAGGGCAGACAGGCTGTAGGACAGGGCCTCGTCCATCCTGCCCTTCAGGGTGTAGGCCTCGGCCAGGCCCGCGTACGCCTTCGGCTGGGGCTCGGGGGTCCGGATCGCCCGCTCGAAATGCTCGATGGCGCGATCCAGGTCCCCCTTCGACAGGTAGATTCCCGCTACGGTGTAGTTCGCATCGGGGAACGCGGGGTTGATTTCCAGGGCCTTCAGGAAGGGCGGAAGGGCCTCGTCGCCCCGGCCCAGCCGGGCAAGCGCGACGCCCCGGTTGAAGTGGGCCCCGGCAAAACGGGGCTGGATGGCGAGCGCCCGTTCGATATGGGACAGGGCTTCCTCGATTCGGCCGTCCACGATGAGGGCGACGGCGAGGTTGCTGTGAGCCAGGTAGTTCTTCTCCGTGACGGCCAGCGCGCGGGTGAAGAGCGAATGGCTGTCCCGCCAGTGGGCGATCTGGCCGTGCGTGACGATCGCGCATGCGGCCAGGGCCCCGCAGGCCGCAGCGGGCAGGACGGCCTTGGGCAGCCGGAGCCGCGCCGCCAGGTCGCAGGCCCCCCAGCCGAGGGCGACGAAGGGTCCGATCAGGGGCACGTAGGTGTAGCGGTCCGCCATGGCCGCATCCCCCAGCTTGACAAGGCCGATCACGGGCAGGATCGTCACGAGGTACCAGGCCCAGCCGAAGGCTAGGTAGGGAAATCTGCGGCCCCACCGCAGCGCCCCGGCTGTCACGGCGGCCAAAAACAGGGCGGCGGCCAGCACGGCCGCGGGCGGCCAGGGCCGCAGGGGGTAGAAGACGGCAAGCCCCGACGGCCAGATCGTCTTCCACAGGTACAGGACGCAGGACACGAGCGCGTTGCCGACCCGGTCCCCGAGGAACATCTGCGTGAGCGGGACCACGGCCCCGCTCTTCTGCTGCGTGACGATCGCGACCGCGCTGAAGACGACCGAAAGGATCGCCAGGGGGATCTTTTCCGTCAGCAGCGGCAGAAACGGGGCCGCGCCCCGGCCGCTCTTGTCTTGCGTCGCCGGCTGTCCCCGCTGCGCCTTCCTCCTGCGGTCTTTCTTTTCCCGTGGCTGCGGGTCGGCGGATGCCTGCGCGGGAGCCGCCTGCCGGGCGTCGTCGAGCCGCTTCAGCGGCCACCAGTCCATCAGCAGCAGGATGACGGGCACGGTGACGAGCATCGGTTTGGCCATCAGGCCCGCCAGGAAGAAAACAAGAACGGGAAGGTAGCGCTTCGGTCCCGGCCGCTCCGCGTAAACCGCGTAGGCCCACAGGGTGAGCATCCAGAAGAAGGTGCTGAGCACGTCCTTGCGCTCGGCGATCCAGGCGACGGATTCGACGTGCAGGGGGTGCAGGGCGAACAGGGCGGCGACGAATGCGCTTCGCCACCGGGCCTGCGTCATGCGTTCCAGGACGAGGAAGAGCAGGACCGCGTTGAGCGCGTGAAAGAGCACGTTGACGAGATGGTGGGCGCCGGGACCGGCTCCGAACAGCCGGCAGTCGAGCATGTACGAGAGCCACGTCAGCGGGTGCCAGTTCCCCAGGGTCGTCGTCATGAAGGCCCACTTAACGCCGTACGCCGTCAGGCCGCGCTGCACGATGAGATTTTCCTGGACGTAGAACGGGTCGTCGTAGTTGACGTAGTCGAAGCTTCCGACCTGCGCGTAGAGGGCGGCCGTCAGTGCCGCAAGGGCGATCGCGATGAGGGCGTTGGTGTGAATCCTGCTCCGTTCAGCCATGAGGGAAGGGCCTTCCGGGGGTCTGCGCCGCCGCGCGGCGACCCGTTATCTAGGATCGGACGGCCCGTCCCGTCAAGGGTTTTTTCGAGGCTCACCGCTCTGCGGCGGGGGACTCCGTTTCGGGCGGAGGCTCTTCCCCGACCGGGGTCGGGGCCTGCGTTTCGCGGTTCCGGATGAGCCATTCCAGCCGGTCCAGGAGGACCCCGAAGGTCGACGGGTCACGGGCCGATATGGCAATGGCGTCGAACCGTTTGCACAGGGCAGCGATCAGTTCCCTGTCGGCCACGCGGTCCTCCTTGTTGAAGACCCGGATTGTCGGTTTGGAGGCGATGCCCAGCTCGGCGAGGATCTTTTCCACGGCGACGATGTGCTCCTCGAAATCGGGGTTGCTCACGTCGATGAGGTGCAGGAGCACGTCGGCTTCGTGGAGCTCCTCGAGCGTGGCCCTGAACGCGGCGAAGAGCTCCTTCGGCAGGTTTCGGATGAAGCCGACCGTGTCGGTGATGACCGCCTCCGTGTCGCGGGGGAAGCGGAGCCGCGAGCTCTTCGGGTCGAGGGTGGCGAAGAGCCGGTCCTCGGCCAGGACGTCGCTTTGCGTCAGCGCGTTGAGCAGCGTGGACTTCCCCGCATTGGTGTAGCCCACAATGGAGATGACCGGGAGCCCGGCCTTCTCGCGGCCCGCCCTGCGGGTGTTGCGGCCCCGCTGGATGCCCTTCAGGGCCCCTTCGAGC
>MVQS01000315.1 GCA_002067855.1 Syntrophaceae bacterium PtaB.Bin038 | reverse complement strand
GATTCTCGCGAGGTCGAGGTTGTCCGAGAGGGCCCGCATCGACTTGCCGAGGCGCGACTTGAAGAAGAGCAGGTAGACCGCGGCCACGCAGAGAACCGTGACGGCGATGATGGCCATCTGCGGAGTTGTGAGATAGAGGCCGAAGAATCGCGTGCCCGCTGAGACCTCGAGGCCGTAGGTCCGCACCTCGGCCCCCCAGAAGAACTGGGCGGCGTTGCGCAGGAAGACGGAGAGGCCCATCGCCGCGATCAGCAGCGTCAGGCGGTTCGCCCTGCGGATGGGGCGGAAGACGGAGTAGTCCATCGCGAGCCCCAGGCAGCCCGTAAGGGCCAGGGCCGGCAGGAGTGCGGCGAACAGGGGCAGGCCGAAGGGCTCGCCCATGAAGAGGAACAGGAAGTAGGCCCCCCACATGATCAGCTCCCCGTGGGCGAAGTTCACGAAATTGAGCACGCCGTAGATGAGGGTGAGCCCCATGGCGAACAGGGCGTAGATGCAGCCCGCGAGGATGCCGTTGACGACGGTCTGGAGGTAGTAGCCGATGGAATCCATGCGAAAAAAAGGAGGTTCCGGCCGAATTGACAGCCGGAACCCTCCATCTCGACCTGATGAGCTTTTACAATCCGGTTATTTCTTGTAGTCTTCGATCTTGCCGTTCCTGACGACCCAGATGCCGTACTCGGCGAATTTCGGGCTCCGCTCGCTGTCGAAGGTCTTGTCGCCCGTCACGCCCCTGTAGCCCTTGGCCACCTGGGGCAGGGCCTTGCGGATTCCGTCGGCCGTGGTGCCGCCCTTTTCGATGGCCCTGGCAGTAAGATAGACCATGTCGTAGTTGTAGTCGCCGAAGATGGGGATCTTGTCATCGCCGTACTTCTTCTTGTAGGCCTCCTTGAAAGCCTGGTACTGCTTGGTGTTCTGGGGCACCGAGGGGTACGTGCCGATGACGCCCTCGGCGGCCTTGCCCGCCAGCTCCACCATCTTGGGTGCCCTGGCGGCGGAGCCGCAGAGCCACTGCGTCTTGATGCCCATCTCGAAGGCCTGCTTGAACTGCACGGCGCCCTCGTTGATGTAGGTCAGGTTCACGATGGCCGGGGGATTGCCCTTGGTGGCACGGAGGAGCTCCGAGCGGTAGTCGGTCTTTTTCTCGTCGTAGGCGATGACGTCCGTCACCGTGCCGCCCATCCTCTTGTAGGCGTCCATGAAGGCATTCTTCAGCCCGAGGCCCCAGTCGTTGTTCACGTACATGACGGGCACCTTCTTGAAGCCCTTGCTCATGGCCAGCTTCGCCAGGTGGGGGCCCTGCAGGGTGTCGGAGGGGAAGACCCGGAAGATGTACTCGCCCGCCCTGGTCAGGCCCACGGCCGCGCCCTGGGCAGAGATCAGGACGACTCTGTTCTCCTGGGCGACGGGGGCCGTGGCCATGAAATTGGAGCTGCCGGCGGGCCCAAAGATCACGGGGACCTTGTCCACGGTGATGAGCTTGCGCACCGCCGTGACGCAGTCCTTGGGGTTGCTCTTGTTGTCCTCGTAGACGATCTCGATCTTCTTGCCCTTGATCCCGCCCTTGGCGTTGATCTCCTCGACGGCGAGATCGATGCACTTCTTGAAGCCCTCGCCGTATACGGCGATGCTCCCGGACAGGGCAAAGGCGGCCCCGATCTTGATGGTGTCGGCGGCCCGTGCGGACGGGGCGGCCGCGAATGCAACCAGCGCGATGACGGCGGCGAACACGGCGAGCTTTTTCATGACCTGACCTCCGGCGGTTAAATCTCGGTTTCTCTATAAGGAAAGGCCGGGAGTGTCAACATAAAAATGGACAGGCCCGTCCGCGGTTTTCGGTGAAACCTCCGACCGGTCCGTGGTATAGTCCGCAAAGCATACCGGAAAGGAGAAAGGCGACATGAAGACCATCGTGACGACCGCCGGGGCTCCCGCGGCGATCGGGCCCTATTCTCAGGCCATCCAGCACGGGAACCTGCTGTTCGTGTCGGGGACGCTCGGGATGGACCCGAAGACGGGCGAATTCGCCGGGGCCGGCATCGAGGCGCAGGCCGAGCAGGTTCTGGAGAACCTCAAGGCCATCGTCGGGGCTGCCGGCATGACCCTGGAGAACGTGCTGAAATCCACGGTGTTCCTGCGGGACATGAACGATTTCGCGAAATTCAACGAGATCTATGCCCGTTATTTCCCCGCCGCGCCCCCGGCCCGGGAGACGGTCCAGGTGGCCCGGCTGCCCCGGGACGCCGCCATCGAGATTTCCGTGATCTGCGGGGCGTGACCCCGGAGCATGTCAGGAGGGAAGGGTGGGGCGGGCGCAAGGCCCGGCCCATCTATAAAACCCTCTCCGTGAAGATGCACCGCACCGGATGGGCATCCGAGGCTGAACAGGGCATGGCCGCATCCCTTTCCGGCGGGACGGAGGGAGGTGGTGTCCCATCCGAAAAGGGATGCGGGTACCCTGATCGGCCGCCGGCCCTCTCGAGAGGAGGTGTAACGAGCCCGCTCCCCGTGCCCGCGGCGCGACGGGCGGGGTACATGGGGTGCGTTACGGGAGGGTCAGCGCCGAAATGCCACGACGGTGGCCGACTCGGTGCGGATGCGGTTGGCCCGCCGCCAGATCCCCATCTTTTCCGCCTCGCGGACCAGCTCGTCCCGGAAATCGGGGTGCGCGATAGAGATCAGGGACTCGGCCCGCTCCCATGTCGACTTGCCCTTGAGGTTCACAATGCCGTACTCCGTCACGACGTAGGACACAAGCGACCGTGGATCCGTCACGATGGACCCTTTCGTAAGCAGCGGCTTGATCCGCGAGACGACAGACCCGTTCTTCTCGAAGGTGGAACTCATGCAGAGGAACGCTTTGCCGCCTTTCGAGCGGTATGCGCCGTAGGTGAAATCCACCTGGCCGCCGGTGCCGCTGATGTGCCGCGTCCCCGAGGACTCGGAGCAGACCTGGCCGAAGAGGTCGATCTCCACGCAGTTGTTGATGGCGATGAAGTCGTCGTTCCGGGAGATCACGAAGGGGTCGTTCGTGTAGTCCACAGGGTAGGAGGCGCACATCGGGTTGCGGTCCAGGAAGTCGTAGCACGCCTTTGAGCCCAGGCAGAACGTGTAGGCGATCTTTCCGCGATCCGTCGCCTTGCGGGCCCCCGTCACGCGCCCTGCCAGGACCATTTCCATCATGGAGTCGCAGAACATCTCCGTGTGGATGCCCAGGTCCTTGAGATCCGACCGGGCGATCATGGACCCCACGGCGTTGGGCATCCCGCCGATACCCAGCTGGATGCAGCAGCCGTCCCGCAGCTCGGCCACGATGAGCGAGGCGATCTTGCGGTCTACCTCGCTGGGCTCGGCGGAGGACAACTCGGGCACCTTCCAGTCGCTCTCGACGATCAGGTCCACCTCCGAGATGTGTACGTTCTCCTCGCGACCGCCGAGGCACACGGGGAGCCGGGGGTTGACTTCGACGATGATCGTCTTCGCCCGGTCGCAGATGGCGCGGGCATGCGAGTTCGAAAGGCTGAAATTGAAGTAGCCGTTGCGGTCCATGGGTGCCACAGGCATCATCGCCACGTCCACCCGGCAGTTCTCGCGGTAGTAACGGGGCACCTCGTGGTAGAGGATGGGGACGAACCAGCACAGTCCCTGGTCATGGGCCTTGCGGTCATGGCCGCTGAAGTGGAGGTTATGATAAACGAAGTGCTCTGTTGTCGGATCGGACTTGACCGTCTCGGGGATCCCGATGGCCCGGGTCGTGGCCCTGATCTTCACGTCCCGGAGCTCGTCCCTGCGGGCCGCGAGCGCCCCGTCGAGCGCGACGGCCGAAACGGCGAACTGGCCGTATTCGACCCAGTCCCCCGAGCGGACCACACGGACGGCATCGTTCGGAGTGACGAGTTTCGTTCGGTATTCGTCTGCGTGATTCATCGTCGCACCCCTCCTAGCCAAGGAGTTTCCTGGCGATGACCACTCTCTGGATCTCGTTGGTGCCCTCGTAGATCTGGCAGATCTTGGCGTCCCTCATGTGGCGCTC
>MVQS01000314.1 GCA_002067855.1 Syntrophaceae bacterium PtaB.Bin038 | reverse complement strand
CGGCCCGTTTTCGGCCGCCAGCGTCCGGTAGCCGGCGGCGCCCAGGATCTTCTCGAGGAGCCGGATGTTCACGGGGTGATCGTCGACGATCAGGACCGTGCCCTTGCTCCCGTCGGCTTGCACGCGGTTGCGCTGCTCTGTTGACATGCTCCCTTTCCTGGGGGGATTCCGTCAGGCCCGGATTCCCCGGGCAAGGCCCGTCCCCCCGTTTCCTTTCTTCTGTGTGCCGTTGCCGGTCAGGACCGACTTGACGCTCCGGGAGAGCTGCTCGAGGTTGAAGGGCTTCTGGATGAAACCGTTGCAGCCCCGCGCGAGGATCTGCGTCGCCTCCCCGTCGATGCTGTATCCCGACAGCAGGAGCACTTTCACCGCGGGGTTGATCGCCTTGATGCAGTCGTAGGCCTGCCCGCCGCCCATCTTCGGCATGACGATGTCGAGCAGGACGAGGTCGATTTCCCCGCTGCGGCCGCGGTAGACCTCCACGGCCTCCTCGCCGTCGCGGGCCGTGATGACGCGGTACCCCATGGCCTGCAGGAGGTCCCGCCCGATGTCGAGCATCATCTGCTCGTCGTCGACGAGCAGGATCGTTTCGCTGCCGCGCGTGATCGGCTCGGGCGCCTCGGCGCCGTTTCGCACGACGGGCTTGTCCGTCGCGGCCAGGTAGATCCGGAACGTCGTGCCCTTGCCCTTCTGCGAGTCCACGTCGATGAACCCGCCGTGCCCCTTCACGATGCCGTAGACGGAGGCCAGGCCCAGCCCCGTCCCGCGCCCCATCTCCTTCGTCGTGAAGAAGGGCTCGAAGATCCGCTCCATGGTCTTCTTGTCCATGCCCGTCCCGCTGTCCGACACGGTGATCTGGACGTAGTTGCCCGGCTTGGGGTTGTAGAGCTTGCCCTTCATGGCGTGATGGTCCGTGTTGGCCGTCCGGACGATGAGGCTCCCGCCGCCGGGCATGGCGTCGGCGGCGTTGACGAACAGGTTCATGAGGACCTGCTCGAGCTGCCCGGCGTCGGCCTCGATGGCGTAGAGGTCGCGGGCGAGCTCCTGGTGGATGAGGATCTCCTTCCGGGTCCGGCTGAAGGTCTCGCAGGCCTCCTCGACGAGCTGGTTGAGGTCGATGGGCCGGACCTCGTAGCGGCCCTTCCGGGCGTAGCCCAGGAGCTGGGCCGTGAGCCTCGAGCCGCTCTGGACCTGTTTCTCGATGCTGCGGAGCCGGTCGTGGAAGGGGTGCTTCGGGTCCAGCTCGTAGAGCATCAGCGAGATGTTCCCCTGGATGACCATGAGAAGGTTGTTGAAGTCGTGGGCGATGCCGCCGGCCAGGGTCCCCACGGCTTCCATGCGCTGGGCGTGGTGGAACTGGGCCTCGATGCGGCGGTGCTCGCTGACGTCCTCGAGCACCATGATGAGGGTCCGCTTCATGTCGTCGCGGATCGGCAGCAGCTTGATGAGGAACTCCCGGTCGTTGAGCTTCACCGGGCTGTCGGCCGCCGTCATGCTCGCCTCGGCCGCCACGCGGTCGATCATGTCCCGAACGAGCAGCTTGTCCTTCGCGTCGAACAGGCCGAGCACGCTCGAGGCCAGCAGGCGCTCCTCCGGGATGCCGGTGAGCGCGATGGCCGTGGGGTTGGCGTAGACGATGCGGCCCCCGGCGGTGATCTCGAGGATGCCCTCGGAGAGGCTGCCCAGCACCACCTCGAAGTGTTTCCAGATCGTGAGGAGCTCCTTCGTGATCTGGCGCGAGTAGAGGTTCTCGACGCCGAAGATCCGCTCCTGCGCGTCGCGGGTGCGTCCGTGCTCGGCGTCGTGGAGAGCGGCGACCACGTACTGGCCCATCTTGTCCAGCGGCCCCTTGGCGATGCAGGCGTTGGCCCCGATGGCCCGGAAGTCGATCTGCTCCTCGGCGGCGGCGGCCGAGAGGATGATCAGGTAGGTGTCCTGCATCTCCGGCATGGCCCGGATGATCTGGCAGAGCTTCTTGCCGTCGATGTTCGGCATGATGAGATCCACGAAGATGATGTCGGGCCGCCAGCTCTCGAGCAGGTCCAGGGCGTGCAGGCCGTCCTCCGACGTGCGGACCTCGTGCCCGTCCTTGCTGAGGAACTTGGACATGTACTCCAGGATGATCGGGTGGTTGTCCACGACGAGGATCTTTTTCTTCTTCATGCCGTGCATCCTTTCGCCTCGTGACCCGGGACGGCGGCGCCCCGCACCGTGTTGCGCCCCTCCCGCTTGGCCTGGTACAGGAACTCGTCGGCCTGTTCCATCAGCCGGTCGAAGCCGACCCGGTCGTTCTGCGTCCCGGGCCGGTAGCCGGCAACCCCGAAGCTCGCGGTGATGCGGAACTTCTCCCCCCCGAGCCCGAAGGGGACCTCCGCCACGAGCCGCCGCAGCCTCTCCGCCACGATGCAGGCCGAAGGGTGGTCCGTCTCGGGCAGCACGATGAGGAATTCCTCCCCGCCGTAGCGGGCCATCCAGTCGATGTCGCTGCGGATCGAGCCGGACAGGCGGCCCGCGAAGTCCCGCAGGACCTCGTCGCCGGCCCGGTGGCCGTGCCGGTCGTTGACGTTCTTGAAGTGGTCGATGTCGCACATGATGAGCGACAGCGCGTGGCCGTAGCGCCGGGAGCGCTTGAACTCCTGCGGGAGGCGCTCCATGAGGTACACCCGGTTGAAGACCCCCGTCAGGGGATCGCGGATGGACAGGGCGCGGACCTCCTCGTTCGTGAGCCGCAGGGACCGCTCGAGGTCGACGATCCGCCGCGCCGCGCCGATGCAGGCCGACAGCTCCGCCGGGTCCACGGGCCGGGGAAGGGTCGCATCCGCGCCGGCCGCGAGCCCTCTCAGGACACGGTCCCTGCGCCTCCCCCCCGCGATCAGCAGGACGTAGACGTAGGCGGCGCCCCCCCGGGCCCGGAGGGCGCGGCACAGTTCGTAGCCGTCCATGCCCGCCGGGCGCGTCCCCGCGATCACGATGGCAAACGCCTCCCTCCCCATGGCGGCAAGGGCCTCGGGGCCGCTCGTCACGGCCGTGACGCGGCGGTATCCCGCGCCGGCGAGGGTCCTCGCCAGGGTCCCGCGCTCCGCGGGGTCGTCCGCGGCAATCAGGATGGATACGTCCTGTTCCTTCATTCCGGTCCCGTCTCGGGGTCGCCCCCGGTCCTCAATGATGCCCGAGGGCCGCGGAGATCCCGGCGAGCTTGCGCTCGAGTTCCCCGATGGCCTCGCCGGCCCCGTCGAGCTTCTGCGCGCGGGCGTCCGCCTCGACGCGCCTGGCGATCTCGTAGATGTCGTTGAACCCCAGGTTTGCCGACGCCCCCTTCAGGGAATGGGCGGACATGACGACCCCCTGGCAGTTGCGGTTCGCGTAGGCCTCGCGCAGTTTGTCGAGGTCCGCCACGCCCACGCTGACGAACAGCTCGGCCATCTCCCGGAAATCCTGCTCGTCGAGCCCGATCGTTTCCGCCATCTCATTGAAATTCATTTGTCTCTCCGGTTTTCGTTCTTGTCCGTCTTTTCCGCTCTTCCTAACTTCCCAGCTTCCTAACTTCTATTTCTTCACCGGTATCCACTTCTCCAGCATCTCCTGGACGGCCTCCCTGCGGATGGGCTTCGTGATGTAATCGTCCATGCCCGCCGAGAGGCATTTCTCCCGGTCGCCCTGCATGGCGTTGGCCGTCATCGCGACGATCGGGAGACGCCGTCCGCTTTCGAGCTCGGACTGCCGGATCGACGCGGTGGCCTCGTAGCCGTCCATCTCCGGCATGTGGCAGTCCATGAACACGAGGTCGTAGGCGGCCTTGCCCAGCCTGTCGAGCACTTCCCGGCCGTTGGCCGCCACATCCACGGAGAGGTTGAACTTCTCGAGCATCCGGACGGCCAGTTTCTGGTTCACGGGGTTGTCTTCCGCCACGAGCACCCGCACCCGCTCGGCCGCCACCGCTCCCGGCTGCTCGTCCTTCTTCTCCGCGCGGGCCTCCGCAAGGCTGTGACGGGTGATCAGCCCGATGGGCTGCCCCTTCAGGGCCGCGCTCCAGGCCGTCGCGAGGGCGTCCATCAGGATGGACTGGTGGACCGGCTTGACGAGGTAGGCCGCAAACCCCACGTCCTGCATCCGCCTGGCGTCGCCGCGCCTGCCGATGGAGGCGATCATGATGAGCACGGTCTGCTTCAGGCGTTCGTCCCCCTTGATCCGGCGCCCGAGTTCCTCGCTCGCGCTCTGCTCGTCGTGATAGGCGATGATGGCCATCCGGACGGGGTCCCCCGCTTCCCGGCTCTCGAGCAGGATCCTGAACGCCTCGTCACTCGACACGCAGCTGGTGTAGCGCATGCCCCACCCGGAGACCTGCTCCTCCAGCGTCCGGCGGTTGATCTCCCGGTCGTCGACGATGAGGAGCCGCACCCCCGCCAGATCGGCCTCCTCGACCGCCATGGAGGCGGCCTCGGGATCGATCGCCAGGGGCAGGGAGAACCGGAACGTGGAGCCCTGCCCCACCCGGCTCGTGACCCCGATCGTGCCGCCCATGCACTCGACGAGCTGCCTGGAGATGGCGAGGCCCAGGCCCGTTCCGCCGTAACGCCGCGTCGTCGATGCGTCGGCCTGCGTGAACTTCTCGAAGATGTACTCCAGTTTTTCTTCGGGGATGCCGATCCCCGTGTCCTCCACGCTGAAATGGAAGACCGTCGTGCCGTCCGGCTTCGCCTCGCAGCTCACGCTGATGATGACGTGGCCCGTCTCGGTGAACTTGACGGCGTTGCTCACCAGGTTGGTCAGCACCTGCCGGATGCGCCCCGGGTCTCCGATGACGCGGCGCACGGGCCCGCAGAGGTAGCGCACGATCAGGCTCAAGCCCTTCTCGTCGGACCGCACGGCCAGCAGGTCGGCCAGCTTCTCCACCGTGGTGCGCAGGTCGAAGGGGATGGGCTCGATGGTGAGTTTTCCCGCCTCGATCTTCGAAAAGTCCAGGATGTCGTTGATGAGCGACAGCAGGTTCTCCGCAGACACCTTGACGGCCTCGGCGTACTCGCGCTGCTCGCCGTCGAGATCGGTCTCCAGCAGCAGCGTCGAGAACCCGATGATGCCGTTCATGGGCGTGCGGATCTCGTGGCTCATGTTGGCCAGGAATTCCGACTTCGCGCGGTTGGCCGCCTCGGCGGCCTGGGCCATAATGCCGGCCCGCTCGATGGACTCCTCGAGCTGGCGGTTGATCGCCTCGAGTTCCCGGTTGACCCGTTCGGCCTCATCCTTGGCTTTCTTCAACCCCTCTTCGGCCTGCTTGCGCTCCGTGATGTCCAGCATGGAGGCGATGCTGTGCGCGGTGCCCGGGATCATCGCGACGCTCAGCAGGACGTGCCGGATCCGGCCCTCGCCGTCCCGCACCTTGAGTTCGTAGCGGTGGGGGGCCGCGTCGGGGTTCTCGCGCCTCCGGTCGTGATACTCCTTGAGCCGCAGCAGCTCGTCGGGGGGTGTGAACTCGATCCAGCTCCGCCTCCCCTCGATCTCGCGGCGGGGCAAACCGGTGAACTTCTCGAACTCTGCGTTCACCAGCCGGATGGTGGTGTCGTCCTCGACGATCAGCATCGCCGTCCCGGAGCCCTCGAAGAGGGCCCGGTACATGGCCTCCGATTCCCGGAGAGCCGTCTCCGTACGCTTGATGTCGGTGATGTCGACCACGATGCCCCGGATGCCCGCGGCCCTCCCGCCCCGGATGATTGGGGAGGCGTTGATCATCACGGGGAAGGTCCGCCCGTCCTTGCGCCGGGCCGTGTACTCCACGTCGGGCAGGACCTCGCCCTTCAGGATCCGGATGATGTTGCGCTGGATGCGCTCCTGGTCCTCGGGGATGAAGATGTCGAGGGCGTTGATGCCCCGCGCCAGGTCCTCCGGCGTGTACTGCAGCACCTCGAGGCCCCGGCGGTTGCCGAAGGTGATCCTGCCGACCACGTCCGTCTCGAAGACGATTTGCGGCAGCGAGTCGGCCAGCTCCCGGGTCCGCTGCTCGCTGTCCTCGACGGCCCGCTGGACGCGCTTCTGCTCGGAGATGTCGACGAAGCTCTCGATGAGGCAGCGCCTGCCGTTCATGGACGCGGGGACCACGGTCTTGACGATC
>MVQS01000313.1 GCA_002067855.1 Syntrophaceae bacterium PtaB.Bin038 | reverse complement strand
TGGGTGATCTCCCGGCAGGATGCGAACACGGCCCCCGCTTCCTCGACCCGGTCGGGGGGAACGGCCCATACCACCATGGCGTTGCGGGTGACGCCCGCCTTCTGGTGTTTCAGGACCGCCCCGAATTTGCGGATCGTGCCCTCGCGCAGGCAGTCCCGGATCGTGTCCAGGGCCGCCTGCTCGTCGATTCCCGCGCGGGCCGCCACGGCGCGAAAGGGCCGTTTTTCGACGGGCAGATCGCCCTGCAGCTGCTTCAAGAGCTCCCGTTGTTGCGTCCGCGCGCGATGCGACATGGCCTGAAAGGACCTCCGCCGTAAAACCCCTCCCACACTCTCACGGCAGGGCTGATAGCACAATCAAATTGTCCTTGACAATTCATTTTTATCTCTTTAATAAAGTACGCGGCCAAGCGGGCCCACTTTCGCTGCGGCGGGCAGAGAACGCCCGCACCTTCGTCGGAAAGGGGGTGGCGTCGCGAAGGACGGGGGATCGGGGCTGCGGCCGTTCAAGAGAGAGATGACGTGTTGTACAATCCAAAGACGGAGAGGAGGTCGAAATGAAGTCCAAGAAGATGTTCGCAGCGCTGGTATCCGTTCTGTTCGTTTTCGGTTTTGCGTCCCTGGCCCTTGCCGCTGAGAAGGAAGGCGGAGCGGATTACACCAAGGCGATCGTTCTGGGTTGCTCCGTGATCGCCGCCGGCATCGCGATGGGGTTCGGAGCCATCGGGGCCGGACTGGGCATCGGGCAGGCCACCGGCGGTGCGTCCAATGCAGTGGGGAGAAATCCCGAGGCGCAGGGCAAGATCATGCTCACCATGATGGTCGGTATGGCCATGACGGAATCCGTCGCGATCTACGCCCTCGTCGTGTCGCTCGTGATTCTTTACGCGAACCCGATCATCAAGTTGCTCGGTTAAATCATCATATCTTCGGTATCATCGGACAAAGGGGGAAGAAGCGAAATAAAAAGAGGCTTCTTTCCCCCTTTTTTTGCCTCAGTCCCCGTCCCGCGGGACTCTTGCCCGGAGGCCCTTCTTCTCGGACTGCCTGCGCTTGCCCTCGAGAATCTTCTCCTTCGCCCTCTTGGAGCGCTTTCGCTTCTGGCGCCGGATTTTCTCGGCGCGGTCCCTCTCGGCCTCGACGACACCCTTCTGCAGTCTTTCGATCCGGTCCAGGAGCAGGCGGCGCGCCAGGAAGCGGTTCAGGGCCTGGGAACGCTCCCGCTGGCACTTGACGGTGATGCCCGTGGGGACGTGCACGAG
>MVQS01000312.1 GCA_002067855.1 Syntrophaceae bacterium PtaB.Bin038 | reverse complement strand
GGCCGTGCACCCCTACCCGACGCTGGCGGAGATCAACAAGCGCGTGGCCGGGGCATTCCTCTCCACGAAGATCTTTTCCGAACCGGTCAGGAAGGGGCTTAAGCTCTTCTTCAACCTGCGGGGACGGGCGTGTGAACCGGCCGCGCCAGGGGAGGAAGTTAGGAAGTTATGAAGCTAGGAAACTCGGAGAGGAAGAATTTTTTCTTTTCTCTTATCCTATCTTCCTCACTTCCGCTCTTCGCGAACACGAAGTCTGCAAATGAGCACACGGCAATCCGAAGGGTGCGCCACCGGTCACCGGCCCAATCAATGACTCGGCTGCCGCAAAATACTCACAGTCCCTCGTCCGGTCGTTCAGCACGTGCTCCACAAAGCGGGCAAAGCGCCAGCACTTCTCCGGCTCCGTATCGGTCCGGGGGCTGTGGAACGCGCAGTTCTCGCACATCCTGTCGCGGTCGGATTTCATCTTGACCACCTCCGTATTTTCGTTTAACGGAAGGCGGCCGCCCCGTCAACGAAAACCGTCAGGAGCATGAACCGATGGAAAACGATCAGGGCCTTGAAGAAGCTCTCCTGGTGGAAGATCTGCACACGGGCGAGCTCGTCGTGGAGCGCGCTAACGGGGAGAAGTGGGTCCTCGACGCCAAGAAGGGCTGGTGCCCCTGGGGCTACGAGTTCGAGGGAAAGCGGGTCGGGCTCCGCTTCGGCGCGGTGACGTCGGTCCTCGTCAACGACCGCGGCGAACAGTTCGAATTCTGGACGGACAAGCAGATACAGTGAATGCCGAGGACTGCGGGAACTGCGATGCCGGCCCGGTCCCTGAGTCCTTGACTTTCCTCTGTTTCGCAACTATCCTGCATACCTGCTGCCCGGATTCTCTTTTTTGTTGTACTTCATCTCGCCCACACTTACGACACACGAAAAAGCATCCATCCGGGAGAACAACGTAAGGCACGAATGTTGAGTCATTTTGTCTTTACGGCCGTTAAGCCGAACGGAATGAAACCGCGCGTCGAAGCAACGGGAGGACAAACATGTAGACCGACATCTCGGAGGACACAGAGATGCAACGGGCTTACATCCTTTCCACCGGCAGTTTCCTTCCCGACCGGATCCTTTCCAACGAGGACCTCTCCCAGTTTTCGCCAGAAGCCCGCAGGCTGATCGCGGAAAAGACGGGCGTGCAGAGCCGCAGGCACGCAGCCGAGGATCAATGCACGTCGGACCTGGCCGTCGCAGCGGCGCGGACCTGCCTGCAAAAGATCGATTTCCGGCCGGAGAACCTCGAGGGAATCGTCCTGTCCACCTCCTCGCCCGACCGCATGCAGCCGGCCACGGCCACGCGGGTCCAGCACAAACTGGGGGCGGCCAACGCCTTTGCCTTCGACATCAACTCCGTCTGCTCCGGCGGCTCCTTCGGCATCGCCGTCGTCGACTCCCTCATCCGATCGGGGGCGTTCAGGACGATCCTCCTCATCGCCTCCGAGATGTACTCCAAGATCCTCAGCCCCAGAGACTTCTCGACGTACCCCTTCTTCGGGGACGGTGCGGGCGCCGTCCTGTTCCAGGCGGCGAACGGCGGCCCGCAGGGGGTCCTGCACTCCTGTCTCGGCACCGACGGCAGCCGATGCGATACGATCTGCGTCCCCGGGGGCGGGACCATGCTCCCCTTCGAGAAGATGCCCGGCCCGCGCTCGGCCTATTTCCGCATGAAAGGTGAGGAGGTCTTCGCCTTCACCATGGACAAGGGTCCGAAGGTCATCCGCAGGCTTCTCGAGGAAGCCGGCGCGGCGCCGGGGGAGGTGAAGCGCTTCATCTGTCATCAGGCCAACATCAACATCCTTCACGGGATCGCCGATCGGCTCGGCATCCCGCGGGAGAGGTTCTTCGTCAACCTCGACCGCTACGGCAACACGGCGAGCGCGTCGGTGCTCATCGCGCTCGACGAGGCCGTCTCCCGGGGGGACCTGGCCCCCGGGGATCTCGTGGTGATCGCCACCTTCGGGGGAGGGCTCTCCTGGGGGGCGAACCTGATCCGCATCTGATCATCCCGGAGAAAGAGAGGAGAAGACATGAACGAGACGATCCTGACCACCATCAAGGGCGGCATCATGGACCTGTTCCCCGATGTCGGGAAGATCCCGATCACGCCGCAGATGCGCCTGGGCGACATCCCCGATTACGACTCCATGGCGGCCGTCAACCTGCAGGTGTTCCTCGAGGAGCGCTTCCCCCTGAAAGTGTCTCTGGACATGTTGACCGAGGACATGACCCTCGGGGAACTGATCGAGTACATCGGGCGGTACGTCAAGAACAACTGATTCGCCCCTTGCGGAGGATCGCGGCATGGACCCTTTCAATATCCTCTCTGCGCTGCAGGACGTGCAGCAGTCCTGGAGGGAGCGGCCGCTGGAGCTGGCGCGCAGGCAGGCGCAGCTGGCCCTGCAGCTCCAGGAGGCAACCCTGGAAGAGTTGAAGGATTTCCAGCACATCGGAAAACCGGAACCGGGGGAGGAACCCGGGCAGCCCGACTTCCTCGACGCGCTCAGGTCTGTGGGGCGGCTGGCCCGGCGGCACCACGCCATCTGCCAGGACTGGATCCGTGACCTGGTCGTGCAGTCGCCGGGCCTCGAGGGCAGGCAGCGGGAACGGGTGCTCTTCTGGACCCGGCAGGTCATCAACGGCCTGTCGCCCTCGAATTACTTCTGGACGAACTTCTCCGCCGTCAAACGGTTCCTGGAATCAAACGGGGAGAGTCTTGCCCGGGGGCTGCAGGCCTACGCCGAGGATCTCCTCGACGGCCACCCCCTGATGCGGATGGCCGATACCCGTGCCTTCCGGGTCGGCCGGGACATCGCCGCGACCCCCGGCGCAGTCATCTTCCGCAACGACCTGATGGAGCTGATCCAGTACGAGCCGGCCACCCGCACGACCTACCCCGTCCCCGTGGTGTTCATCCAGCCCTGGATCAACAAATTCTACATCTTCGATCTGACGGCGCCGATGAGCTTTGTCCGTTATATGCGCGACAGGGGGTTCACCGTCTTCATGATCAGCTGGAAAAACCCGGACGCCGGCATGCGCGACGTCACCTTCGACGACTACATGCTGCGCGGCGCCCTGCAGGCGATCCGGGTCGCAAGCACCGTCTGTGGCGGTGCGCCGGTCCATGCGTCGGGATACTGCATCGGGGGGACGGCCCTTTCGGCCCTCATGGCCTGGCTCAACCGGGAGCCGCCCGGGGGGGCGCATCCCTTCCCCGTGGTCGACTGGTCCCTGTTCTCAACGCTGGTGGATTTCTCGGAGCCCGGCGACATCGGGTTTTTCGTGACCCGTCAGTCCGTCGAGTGGCTCGAGGCGACCATGAAGGCCCAGGGGTACCTGAGCGAAAAAACCATCGAGCTGGCCTTCCGCCTCCTGGGTTCGGACAGCCTGATCTGGCGCAACTTCACCAACAGCCTCCTCTGCGGCATGCCCCCGCCCAAGTCGGACCTGCTGTTCTGGAACAGCGACGGCACGCGGCTGCCGGCCGCGATGGGCTCGTTCTACCTTCGCGAGTTCTACCTGAACAACCGGCTCGTCCGAAAAGACGCCCTGACCCTCGGGGATCGGCCCATCGACCTGGAGCGGATCACGCAGCCCCTCTATGCGGTGGGGGCGCAGATCGACCACATCTGCCCGTGGAAGGGCACGTTCAAGGTCTGCGACAAGGTCGCGGGCCCGGTCCGCTACGTCCTTTCCAGCGAGGGGCACATCACGGGCATCGTGAACCCCCCGTCGGAGATGTCCAGAAGGAAATACTGGGCCGGCGAGGCCCGGGGCGAGGCGGACCCGGAGCCGTGGCTTAGCCGCCAGCAGGAGAGGCGCGGCTCCTGGTGGGAGGACTGGACACAGTGGCTCGCCGCCCGGAGTCTTACGCCCGGCGATCCGCCAGCGATGGGGACCCCGCGGCACCCGCCTCTCGAGAGGGCGCCGGGAAGCTATGTCATGGAAGCGTAGCGGTCCATGCAGCGAGCAGCGGTAGCCTTGCCTTCATGTCGGGCGATGTGGAAGCGAAGATCGGAAGAGCAGAAGCGAGGAAGAGCGGAAAGACGAAGGAAACAATCTTCCTTCCACGCCACTCTTCCGCTCTTCATCACTTCCTAACTTCGCAGCGTGTCACGGTTGTTTCGGATAGCATCACCGCCGGCGAGAAGTCCCCGCAGGCATAAAGGAGAGAAGAGATGGGCAAGATCGGTCTCGTCTTCCCGGGACAGGGGTCCCAGTTCGTGGGCATGGGGGCGGACCTGTGCGAGCAGGACGCAGCGTTCCGCAGCGTTTTCGACCGGGCCTGCGCGATCCTTGGCGATGACCTCCTCTCCCTCTGCCTCCACGGCCCGAAGGACCGCCTCGACCGGACCGTCAACACCCAGCTTGCCGTTCTCGTCTTCGAGATCGCGGCCTACGAGGCGCTACGCAACCGCTGCGGCCTGGACCCGGCGGCGATCGCGGGTCACAGCCTCGGCGAGTACAGCGCCATCTATGCCGCCGGCTCCCTGGGCCTCGAGGAAGTCCTGACGCTTGTCCGGTCGCGGGCACAGCTCCACGAGGAAGCGGTGCCCCCGGGTCTCGGGGCCATGGCGGCCGTCGTCGGCCTCACGCTTGAGCAGATGAAGGCCCTCGTCGAGGACGCCTCCCGGGAAGGGGAGCCCGTCGACCTGGCGAACATCAATGCGCCGAACCAGGCCGTCGCCTCCGGCCATGCCCGCGCCGTGGAGCGGCTGATGGAACGGGCAAAGGAGATCGGGGCGAGGCTCGTGGTGAGGCTGCCGATCAGCGTGCCCTGCCATTGCCGCCTGCTGGCGCAGGCCGCCGTGCGGTTTCGAAAAGACCTGGAACGGGCGGCCTTCAAGCCCTTCCGGAGCCCCGTCGTGCCGAACTGCGATCCCGTCCTTCTCTACTGCCGGGACAATGCGGCGGAGCTGCTGGCAGGGCAGATCGTCTCGCCGGTCCGCTGGCAGGAAACGATCGAGCGGATGGCGCAAATGGGAATCGACACGATCGTGGAGGTAGGACCCAGGAAGGTCCTCACCGGGCTCATCAAAAACATCCGGAAGGACATGCGGACGGCCTTCGCGGGGGATGTCCCGACCGTCAGCGCCTGCGCGGAGATGCTCTGCCCCGCGTGACAAGGGCGGCGGGCCGCGTCAGACGCTCAGGCCCCCCTTTTTCGGAACGTACTCGCAGCTCTGGCTCAGGCAGCTGTCGCATTCCATCTCCAGCGTCGTGTGGGTGATGGAAAACGTCTCGGCCAGCACGGCGCGGACGCGGCAGGCGATTTCCTGCCCCTCGCGGGTCGTGATGTCGTCCGTCATCAGGTGTGCGCTCAGGGCCCTCCGGCCCGAGCCGATCGTCCAGACGTGGATGTCGTGCACCCCCCTGACTCCCGGGACCTTCTCCATCTCCCCCTTCAGCTCCGTCATGTCGATATCGCGCGGGGCCGCCTCCAGCAGGATTTCCCCGGACTCGAAAACGAGATCGACGGCACCGCGCAGCACGATGCCCCCGATGAGCACCCCAATGAGGGAATCGACCAGATACCACCCGGTCAGCCGGATGATCACGCCGCCGATGATGACGCCCACGGAGGAAAGCGCGTCGGCCAGGATGTGTAAGAAGGCGCTGCGGAGATTGAGGTTTTCGTGGCTCTCCCCTTTCAGGATGAAAAGACCGAAGAGGTTCCCCGCGAGGCCGATCGTCGCGACGACGAGGAGGATGCCGGTCTTGACCTCCTGCGGATGGAAGAACCGCAGGACCGCCTCGTAGAAGATGTAGCCGGCAACGGCGAGGAGCGCCACCCCGTTGGCCAGGGCCACGAGGATCTCGGCCCGGTGGTACCCGAAGGTCCGGCGATGGGTGGCGGGCCTGCGGCCCCAGCGAATGGCGAGGTAGCTCAGGAAGACGGCGAGCGAGTCCGTCAGCATGTGCCCCGCGTCGCTCAGCAGGGCGAGGCTGTTGCTGAGGATTCCGCCCACGATCTCCAGGATCATCAGGGTCGTATTGAAGGCCAGGATGAGGAGAAGTTTGTTATCCCGCTGCATTTGCACGATCTGATTCAGGGGGTCCAAAAATCGGGTTCACGGCCTTTGACGACGATGAATCTTGGCATGTCGGACCGGACCCGGAATCGCGTAGTCACCTGGATTTCCGCCGACGCGGCGATGACTCCCCGGAGCCCGGTTGCAGAAACGGCCGGCCCATGAACCGCCTTTATTAATATCTCCGTCAGGCCGAATAGGGAAGCGAAAAGGTCCGTACCCGAAAGCACGGAAAGACGGGAGGGGCCGGAAAGACCGTTATCAGCCGATGATCCCCTGGGTGATGGCGAGGTAGATCAGGGTCATAC
>MVQS01000311.1 GCA_002067855.1 Syntrophaceae bacterium PtaB.Bin038 | reverse complement strand
CTATCGGGCGCCGTCTGATTCTCCTGTAGGACCGCTTTTTGAGGTTCTGTCGGTCTTTGTCCGACACCGACCTGCCGGGGGCGGGGCGACGGCTCCCGGTCCCCGGCGCAGTCCCCGGAAGCGCTTTTTCAGGCCGCCCCCTCGGGCTTCATGGTTCCCGTCTCGTTGAACCGAACGTGCCAGCTGTAGGCCTCGTCGAGAAGCATGGGAATGTGTCCGCCCACCTTCTTCCTGGCGCGGTTGTAATAGTCCCACAGCAGATCCCTGTAATCCGGGTGGGCGCAGTTCTCGATGATGACGGGGACCTTCTCCCTCGGGTCGAGGCCGCGCAGGTCGGCGAGGCCCTGGTCCGTCACGATGATGTGGATCTCGTGTTCCGTGTGGTCGTAGTGGGTCACGTGGGGCACGACGCGGGAGATGGCGCCCTTCTTGGCCGCCGCAGGCGTCAGGAAGACGACGAGCCCCGAGTTGCGGGAGAAGTCGCCGGAGCCGCCGATGCCGTTGACCATCGTGGTGCCGAAGGTGTGGGTGGAGTTGGCGTTGCCGTAGATGTCCACCTCGAGGGCCGTGTTCATGGCGATATTGCCGATCCGGCGGGCGATCTCGGGGTTGTTGCTGATCTCCTGGGGCCGCAGGATGATCTTGTCGCGGTATTTCCGGATGTCCCTGTAAAAGCGCTGGAGGCCCTCCGGCGAGGGGGACAGCGACGTGCCGGAGACGGCGTTGAGCTTGCCCGCGTCGATGAGATCGAACATGGCGTCCTGGATGACCTCCGTCCAGACCTTCAGGTTCTTGTAGTTGCTCTCCACGAGGCCCGCCATGACGGCGTTGGCCACGTTGCCCACGCCCGACTGAAGGGGCGGCAGCGTCTCGCCGTACTCCTTCTCGAGGAACCGTATGAGGTGGCGGGCCATGGCCTTCGACTGCTCGTCGAGAGGCGCCAGCGGCCTCGTCTTGTCGCCGATGTCGCAGGGGACGACGGCCACGACCTTCCGCGGGTCGCAGGGCATGTAGATCGTCCCGATGCGCTGGTTGACGTCCGTGATCGGCAGGGGGTGGCGCGCCGGAGGGTCGGCGGGGATGAAGATGTCGCTCATCCCGACGAGCTCCATGGGCTGGCTCGTGTTGACCTCGATGATGACCTTCTCGGCCTGCTGCAGGAAGGTGGGCGAGTTGCCGACCGAGGTGGACGGGACGATTCCGCCGTTTTCCAGGATGCAGACGGCCTCGACGATGGCCACGTCCATCTTGCCGAGGAAGCCGTAGCGCAGCTGCTGGGCCATCTGGCTCAGGTGGATGTCGAAGAACATCGTGTCGCCCGCGTTGATCCGCTGGTTGATCTTCTTGCCCGTCTGGTAGGGGAAGCGCTTGGCGACGCAGTTCACCTCGGCCCAGGCCTCGTCGAGCTCCACGCCGACGGATGCGCCCGTGAGCAGGGAGAGGCGCAGCTTTTCGCCCTTCCTGACCCTTTCGGCCACGGCCAGCGGAACCGCCTTGGGGTAGCCGCAGGGGGTGAACCCGCTCGTGCCGACGATCATGCCGTCCTTGATGTGCTTGGCGGCCTCCTCGGCCGAGGTGACCTTGGAGCGCAGCTCCTTGTTCATGATGCGGTTCGTTATGTCCATCGTGGTCTTGCCTCCTCGTCTGGTTTGGTCAGGACCGGCGCGCCCGCACCGGGCGCGCCGGTTGTCGGTGTTAGAGGGGAATGTTGCCGTGTTTCTTCCAGGGCCGGTCTTCCTTCTTGTTCTCGAGCATCTTGAGGGCCTTGATGATCATGGGCCTCGTTTCGCGGGGCTCGATGACGTGCTCGATGAGGGCGTGACGCGCCGCCTGGTAGGGGGTGGCGAAATTGTCGATGTACTCCTGCGTCTTTTGCTTCAGGCTCTCAGGGTCTTCCTTGCGGAAGATGATCTTCGCGGCGCCCTCGGCGCCCATGACGGCGATCTCCGCCGAGGGCCAGGCCATGACGATGTCCGCCCCCGTCTGGCCGGAGCACATGCCGAGGTAGGAGCCGCCGTAGGCCTTGCGGACGACGATGGTGATCTTCGGAACCGTCGCCTCGGGGTAGACGTAGAGCATCTTCGCGCCATGGCGGATGATGCCGCCGTACTCCTGGCCCGTGCCCGGCAGGTAGCCCGGAACGTCGACGAAGGTCAGGATCGGGAGGTTGAAGCAGTCGCAGAAGCGGATGAACCGCGAGGCCTTGTCCGAGGAATTGATGTCCAGGCACCCCGCCAGCACGGCCGGCTGGTTGGCGATGATCCCCACGGGCTGGCCGTTCATCCGGGCGAAGCAGGTGATCATGTTCATGGCGTAGAGGGCCTGGCTCTCGTAGATCTCGCCGTTGTCCACGACGAGCTTGATGACCCGCTTCATGTCGTAGGGCCGGTTGCTGGCCTCGGGGACGAGCGTGTTGAGCGCCTCCTCCATGCGGTCCGCCGGGTCCTCGCAGGCGACGACGGGCGGCTTCTCGCGGTGGTTCGAGGGCAGGTAGCTCAGCAGCAGCTTGATCTGGTCGATGCAGTCCTCGTCGCTCTGCGCCACGAAGTGGGCCACGCCGCTCTTGGTGTTGTGGGCCATGGCGCCGCCCAGCTCCATCGCCGTCACGTCCTCCCCCATGACGGCCTTGACGACCTGGGGGCCCGTGATGAACATCTGGGCGTACTCCTTGTTGACCATGTAGATGAAGTCCATCAGCGCGGGCGAGTAGACGGCCCCGCCGGCCGAGGGCCCCATGATGGCGCTGATCTGCGGGATGATCCCCGAGGCCATCGTGTTCTTGTAGAAGATCCGCCCGTAGCCCGCCAGCGAGTCGACGGCCTCCTGGATCCTCGCGCCGCCCGAGTCGTTGAGCCCGACGACGGGGGCCCCGGCCGACACGGCGCGGTCCATGCACTTGACGATCTTCGCGGCATGCATCTCGCCGAGCGAGCCGCCCATGGTGCTGAAGTCCTGCGCGAAGGCGAAGACGGTGCGGCCGTTCACCAGGCCGTATCCCGTCACGACGCCCTCGCCGGGGACCTCCGTCTTGTCCATGCCGAAGTTCGTGCAGCGGTGCTCCACGAACTTGTCCAGTTCCACGAAG
>MVQS01000310.1 GCA_002067855.1 Syntrophaceae bacterium PtaB.Bin038 | reverse complement strand
CCGGACCGAGATCAACAGGGACTTCTTCCGCGAGCGCCTGCTGGCGGCCTTCCGGAGACGGGAGTTCCTCGCGGGGACGACCAACGCCTGCCGCCTGGTCCACGCGGAGGCCGACGATCTGCCGGGACTCGTCATCGACGACTACGCGGGATGCCTCGTCGTCCAGATCAACACGCTGGGAATGGAGCGCATGAAAGGTCTTCTGCTGCCCGAGCTTCTGGAGTTGCGCCGCCCGAAGGGGATCTACGAGAAGTCCGACGCGGCCTCCCGCCGCCGCGAGGGGCTCGACACAGAGGATCGCGTCCTTCACGGGGACATCCCCGGACGGGTCGAGATCGAGGAGAGGGGCGCGCGGTTTCTCGTCAACCTGCGCGAAGGGCAGAAGACGGGGTTTTTTCTCGACCAGCGCAGGAACCGACGGATCACGTCCTCGCATGTGCAGACCGGCTTCTCCGTCCTCGACGTCTTCGCCCACACGGGGGCCTTCGCCATCCATGCGGCGCTTCGCGGGGCGGCGCGGGTGCGGCTCGTCGATGTCTCGCGGGAAGCCCTGGCGCTGGCCCGGGAAAACATGGCGCTCAACGGGGTCACGGGGGACGCGGTGCGGGCCGATGCCTTCGACTTCCTGGCGGAGGCCCCGGGCATGAAGGACCGCTACGACCTGGTTATCCTGGACCCCCCTGCCTTTGCCAGGACGAAGCGGAACACGGCGGGGGCCCGCAAGGGGATGCGGCACCTCATCGCGCAGAGCCTGCGGGTCCTGAAGCCCGAAGGCCTGCTGGCCGTCTTCTCCTGCTCCCATCACGTCTCGCAGGAGGACCTGCGGCTGGCGCTTCTCGAGGCCGCCGCGGACAGGGGGTGCCGTCTCGAGGTCCTGGAGCACCTCTTTCAGGACCGGGATCACCCCCAGGTCCTGAATGTTCCCATGTCCCTGTATCTCAAGGGGTTTCTTGTTCGCTCCCTCTAGAAAAGATTCCCTTGCGTCCGCGTCGGAAAGACGATATAGAGCACGCGGATTTGCAGGGGCCGGCCGGGATGCGTCATGAAAGGGCGTCACTCGCTTTTTCTTCAGACCGGCGCCGAATCCTATCGGCCCATGGCTGACGGCTTGCGGAGGGATGGGGATCCACCCCTCGAGCCCTGAGCCTCAAGCCCGTTTTCAGGAGGTGGATGACGAGAATGGCGAAGGGATTGCAGGAAACGCTTCAGGTCATCGAGCGCCACAAGACCGCCAACCCCCAGTACGGCGAACTGCTGGACATCCTTGGCGAGATCCTCATCCTGCGCGAGGAACACCGGAAGAAGATCACGAAGAGCATCTTTCCCGTCGACGAGGCCCACATCGAAGCCAAGCTCCAGGGCGGGCTGCCCCTGGTCGATTTCTCTTCGGCAAAGCTCGACCTCGACGAGCCGAAGAAGTTTTTCCTCGCTCTGCTCGAGATCGGCAAGAAGCGCAACCCCGCCGAGACGGAGCAGATCCTGAAGGACCTCGAGGCGGGGAAGCTCAACTACGAGGCGATGGTCTACGACTCCTTCACCTCCGCGGGCGAGGAATCCGGGGCGGGGCAGACGGACGACGACACGATCGACCTGCTCAAGTTCTTCGTCGAGGAGAGCCTGCGGCCGTCCCTCGAGTTCGTCACCGACCTCTACGGCGGGAGGATCACGAAGATGGGGTGGAATGACGGTTACTGCCCCGTCTGCGGGCGGATGCCCAAGATCGGTCACCTCGTCGACAAGGAGGGACGGCGGCACCTGTTCTGCAGCCAGTGCGGCTTCGAGTGGCGGTTCCGCCGCGTGAAGTGCCCCTTCTGCGGCAACGAGGAGCAACAGTCGCTGTCCTACTTCACCGTCGAGGGCGACGAGCGCTACCGCGTCGACGTCTGCGACGTCTGCAAGCGTTACATCAAGACCCTGGATTTCCGCAATGCCGGCGAGGAGGCCATCCTGGACGTGGAGGACGTGGCGACGCTGCACCTGGACATGCTGGCCCACGAGGAAGGCTATAATTAATTGGCTAAAGGCTTAAGGCTATAGAAAATGACTCCATTCTTATGCCTTGTGCCTTTTTCATTTGACTTTCGCCTTTTGCCTTGAGCCTTTTGCAACCCGTTCATGAAAGACAGAGACATCCACGCCGTCATGCGTCTTCTCAAGGCCGAGATGGCGCAGATCGGCCTGCCGCCGGTGTCGGCCATGGCCGAAGAGGACGTCGTCGACCCCTTCAGGATCCTGATCTCCACCATCATCAGCGCACGCACGAAGGACGAGGTGACGGGCCCCGCCTCGGAGCGCCTCTTCGCGCTGGCCGACTCGCCGGAGACGATGCAGCGCCTGCCGGAAGAAGAGATCGAGAAGGCCATCTTCCCCGCGGGCTTCTACCGCACGAAGGCGAAGGCCATCCGCAGGGCGGCAAGGGAACTCGTCGAACGGTTCGGATCCCGGGTGCCCGACACGATCGAGGAGCTGCTGACGCTTCCCGGCGTGGGTCGAAAAACGGCCAACCTCGTCGTCACGCTGGCCCACAACAGGGCGGGGATCTGCGTGGACACCCACGTTCACCGGATCACGAACCGCTGGGGCTACGTGAAGACGAAGACGCCCCTCGAAACGGAACGGGCCCTGCGGGCGAAGCTCCCGAGGAGGCACTGGATCGCCATCAACACGATCCTCGTCATGCACGGGCAGAACATCTGCAAGCCCCTTTCGCCCCTCTGCAGTCGCTGCCCCGTTTTCAGGTACTGCGACCGCGTCGGCGTGACCCGGAGCCGATAAGAAAAGGGACGTTGTTTACTAATTAGACAAACTCAAAGCCGGTCGGGCGACCCTGCCGTTTGTCTAATTAGTAAACAACGTCCCTGATCCTGTCTGTCTCAGCCCTTCGGAGCGGGGGCTGCCGCCGCCGGCACCTGCATGCCGAGGGCCGTCATCACCTCCACGGCCTTCTCTTTGACCGTTTTCCCCTTGGCCAGCGCGTCCGTCGCGTTGCCGCCCGCGAAGGCCGCCTTTGCTTCTTCCCACATCTTGGCCGCCGTCTCGTAGCCTCCCTTGGCCCCTTCCAGCTTTTCCTTGTCGAGGCCCGCGGGCAGCTTCCTGCTCTGCGAGAGGATATCAAGCCGGCTCTTGATCGCGTCGAGCATCTTGGGCAGCCCGCCGCTCATCTCCTCCCAGGCCTTCGCCATCTCGGCCTTTTTCGCCGCTGCCGCGGCGACCAGGGCTTTGACCCTGTCGGGGATGACTTTCGCCGTCTCGAGGGCCGCGTCGAAGTTTCCCTTGTCGAAGTTCTCCTTCGCGGCTTTGATCCCGTCATCCACGCCTTTGGCCTGATCGGGGATGTACTTCACCACTTCCGCCTTGACGGCGTTCCAGGAATCCTCGGCCGCCTTGATCGCCGTCGTCGCGGCTTCCTTCTTGGCCGATCCGCAGGCAGCCGCTCCCAGGGCGAATACAACGAGCAACACGGGCACCCAGAATTTCTTCGACTTCATCTCCGTACCTCCTTTTTTCAGGGAATGCGCAGTTTCTGGCCGATTTTGATCAAATCGGGGTTCTTGAGAACGTCCTTGTTGGCCTCGAAGATCTTCATGTACAGGTTGGGGTCGCCGTAGTACTTCCTGGATATCTTCGACAGCGTCTCCCCCTTCTCCACGACGTGCCACTGCGTGGCGTCCCACGCATCGGCGCCCTGCTTCTTCTCCTCTCCTGCCATGGTTGCGGCCCTCCTTTGCCAGGGAATGACGTGCCGTATCGCCTTTCCCG
>MVQS01000309.1 GCA_002067855.1 Syntrophaceae bacterium PtaB.Bin038 | reverse complement strand
AAAAGAATCCCCCGCCTATGCCGTGTTAACGAATAACCTTGAACCTTGTCAACAAGGTGGGCGCCCTGTGTGTGGAGTCAGGCTTTCCTCTCGGGAACCTGCACACGTCCGACCAGGGAGGGCTCCCTGTCATCAGGTGTTAGCTCAAAGGATTTTGTTAATCACGCACATCGCAGGGGAATGTTCTTCCCGTTACCTTCCCGGTCGATGAGATGAATCAGTTCCTCGGACCGGGTTTCCAGCTGATTGCAGATCGTCTCCTGTTCGCCGCGAAGCCGGATCAGTTCATCGGCCAGATTCAGGGCGACCAACACGACGATGTTCAGAGTCGTCATGTTCTTTGAGGCGCGTTTGATTTCCTCCGCTCTGTTGTTGATATGTTCTACGATCCTCGAGACATGGTCATCACTGGCATCGCTCAGCACGGAGACGTTATGACCCATGATTTTGAGATCAAACCTTTTTTTCAAACAACAACCCCGATGTCTGCTCTGATGCGTTTATATCCTCCAGCAAATCCAGTAGAGTGTCCACCTTCTGTTTGACGGAATCCCTTTCCTCGTTGAGTTTGGCGATCTTGCTGTTTGCCTCCCTGATTTCTCCGCTCTTTATTTCGACTAGCTCTTCTAACTCCTTTAATCTCTTCTTCAGTGCCTGATGTTCCTCGACGAGTCCCTTAATCCTCTGCTCGAGTTCCCTGAACTTGACGAGTTCCACGATGCCGTTCTACCTCTCCTCCGTGCCTCCCGGTCCCAACCGGGAAAAAGCCTTGCTTTGATTGAAGCTTATGTTCAATTTTCCCAAAAAGTCAAGCGGCATTTTCTCTTCGGCCGCCACTTCTGCAAGGGTCTCGAAATAGGCCGAAATGACCGCGAGGACATTGCCCTTTCCGGTGACGGTCCCCGCGCCTTTCCGAAAGGCCGCGCTCCCCCGGAGCCCCTTGGTGTACCAGAACAGGTGCTTCCGGAAGTTCTTCACCCCCGTGACCTCACCGTAACGCCCGACGGACATCTCGAGATGCTCCCCGATGACCCGACGCTTTTCTTCCAGGTTTGCAAGTTCGATGCCCTCGCCGGCCAGGTGCCTCAGTGCGTTTCGGAATATCCAGGGGTTCCCCAGTGCAGCGCGACCGATCATGATGCCGTCACACCCCGTCTGCCCGAGCAGGGCCGAGGCGTCCCCGGGCGTCTCGACATCCCCGTTGCCGATGACCGGGATTTTCAGGGCCGCCTTGACCTCGGCGATCACGGACCAGTCGGACCGTCCGCTGAACCCCTGGGAGGCCGTCCGCGGGTGCACGGCGACGGCATCGGCGCCCTCCCCCTCGGCGATCCGGGCGATCTCGAGGGCGTTTTTCTCCGTCGGCGACCAGCCAGACCGGATCTTGACGGTCAGGGGGATCCGGACGGAACGCCGCGCCTCACGGATGATGAGACGGACCCGCTCGGGCTCCCTCATCAGGGCCGCCCCGGCACCCCTGCGGATCACGGGCTTCACGGGACAGCCCATGTTGATGTCCACGGCGTCCGCAAGCCCCCTCTCCTCGATGATTTCAGCCGCCGCGGCCAGCACGCCGGGATCGGAGCCGAAGATCTGCGCGATCAGCGGACGGTCGCCGGGGCCGCTGCGCAGGATGTCGAGGGTCTTCCTCTGCCCCCGCACGATGCCGTCGGCGCTGACCATCTCCGAATAGCACAGGCCGCAGCCGAATCGCCGGGCGATCGTCCTAAACGGCAGATCCGAAATGCCCGCCAGGGGGGCCAGGATCAGATTGTTGGAAAGCTCGAGGGTGGCGATGTTCATCGTTTCGTTTCCGCCCGGAGTTTCCCCTAACTTAGGGGTCGGGGACCGCCTTTGCAAGGAAAAAACTTCAATTCCGCCGTCGTCCGTGCTATAAACGGGCCGGTTTTTTTCACCGGTTCCGAAACGGGTATTTTCACGTGAATCCAACCCGTTCCGGCGCAGCCGGTGGAGGTTGTACCCTATGGCGGAGACGGAACGTAAGCTCTTCGGGACCGACGGGATACGCGGCGTGGCCAACCGGCACCCCATGACCCCGGCACTCATGCTGCGGGCGGGAATGGCCGTCGCGGACCTGTACCGAAACTCCAGGCGCAGGCACCGCATCCTCATCGGCCGGGACACGCGCCTCTCGGGCCCGATGATCGAGGACGCCCTCGTGGCGGGCATCTGCTCCATGGGCGTCGATGCCCTCACCGTGGGGGTCCTCCCCACACCGGCCGTGGCGTTTCTCACGCAGGACATGAAGGCCGACGCCGCCATCATGATCTCCGCCTCCCACAACCCCTTCGAGGACAACGGGATCAAGATCTTCCAGGGAAACGGCCTGAAACTTCCCGACGCCGCCGAGGCGCGGATCGAGGCCCTCATGGCCTCCGGCAGCCTCGGCGAGTCGGCGCCCTGCGGTGCCTCGCTCGGCCGCGCAAAAGAGATCGCCGGGGCCGAGGGGCGTTACGCCGTGTTCCTGAAGAACGCCTTCCCGAAGGCCCTCTCTCTGGAGGGTCTCCGGGTGGTCGTCGACTGCGCCCATGGGGCGGGCTACCGTATCGCCCCGCTCGTCCTGGAGGAACTGGGCGCCGAGGTGATCCCGATTGCCAACAGCCCCGACGGGAGGAACATCAACCTCAAGTGCGGGGCCACCCACCCCGAGGCGGTCGCGGCCGCCGTCCGCAGGCACAGGGCCCACGCGGGGATCGCCCTTGACGGCGACGCCGACCGGGTGATCTGCGCCGACGAGAAGGGCAACGTCGTCGACGGCGACCACCTGATGGCGATCTGCGCGCTCGACATGAAAGCGCGAAAGACGCTGCGCAGGAACACCGTCGTGGCCACCGTGATGAGCAACATGGGGTTCGAGATCGCCATGAGACAGGCCGGCATCAAGCTCCTCCGCACACAGGTGGGGGACCGCTACATTCTGGAGCAGATGCTGAAGGCGGGGTACAACCTGGGCGGCGAGCAGTCGGGACACCTCATCTTCCTCGACCACACGACGACGGGCGACGGGATCTTCTCGGCCCTCCAGGTGCTTGCCGTGATGAAGAGAAGGGAGAAGCCCCTCTCGGAGCTGGCGGCCGTTATGACGACACTGCCTCAGGTCCTGGTCAACACGACCGTGGAGAAGCGCCTGGAGCTCGATTCGGTACCCCTCATCCGAAAGGCCATTGCCGACGCCGAGAGAAAGATCGCCGGCAAGGGGCGCGTCCTCGTGCGCTTCTCGGGCACCCAGCCCCTCTGCCGCGTCATGATCGAGGGTCCCTCGCAGAAGGAGATCACGGCCATGGCCAATGAGCTGGCGGAGGTGATCCGGAAGAACATGAAATAGGGTACAGGAAAACCCGGGAAGGAAACAAAGACGGCGGGATGGATTCCCGCCGTCTTTGTTTCTCGCCGAGTATTGGGGTCAGGCAAGATGACTATGCTCTCCGAACAAACCAATTCACGGGGCGACGAAGGGTAATCGGATCCGGATAGGTTTCGAGGTATCCGATGCGAAGGATGAACTGCACGCGACCCGATAATCCCAATGCCGTCGCAATCATATTTTGCCATTGTGGTTCCTCCAGTATTTGGGTCATCGGATGAACCGCAATCATCTTTTCACGACTTCGCAAAAACATCCTCTCGAACAATCGTCCTGTTTCCAGTAAATCTCCAACGGCGGAAGCATCACTGGTTATAATGAGCCAGCCACCATGAGTACTGACCTGCTGAACCACATTCCTGACCGTTGCTTCTCTGAATGCTTTCGTCAGCACATCTTCTCGATTGTAGAAGTTACGAACATACCATCCCGCAAATCCATTTATCTCCATCCCTTCCGGGGTCAGCCCGTCTCTGAAGCGTAATGCGTCGTCGTCGGACCATCGTATCCAATTCGCCAACTCTTCCTGTGCGCTGCTGCGGTATGTCTGCTGTCGGGTGGCCTCAATGGTTCCTTCACGAAGATACCGACCCTGCCTGGAGTGCGGTGGAAAATAATGCATGCGAGCGAAATCCTTATTCGTGATATAAGCCACGTCTTTCTCGCCAACTTCCATGGCCATATAGCCTTTTCGTACGACTCTTCGTCTCTTGATCCTGTTCATGAGAAGAGGATCCGGGTCGGGATTGTTCGTCTTTTTCAGCGTGACTTGCCCGATATCTCTATCTTTTGACGTTTTTGCCAATATCGTCAGGGAAAGTTCATATCCATAATATTTCGCCGCAACCGCCACGTTCTCAATGAATGCTCCGATCGAAAGAAGGGTTTCTCTCTGCTCGGGATCGACTGCGGGAAGCCATCGCTGTTCATCGGATGTGATGATCCAGGTATAGGGCGCAATGATTCTAATGCCCCAGGGTTGGGTATTATGTCCGCTGGGCGAAAGCGAGGCCATGTAAAGAATTTCAATCTCGTGCCGGCTCAACCCGGTCATGGCAATCTCGGTTTTTTCGGTATCCACCCGTATCAGACCACTGCATCCGCTGAGAGGAGGGAGACCGCCTGCCAAAATCATTCCGGTACCGGCTATGTGCAAGAACTTCCGGCGTGAAATTTTCATTTCAGTAACCATTGTAAAACCGATGAATCTGGATCGTGTTGATCGGTGATCACTCCTGTAAAGACGCTCCGATCGGTCATGGATTCGTCTTGAGTGCTTTCTTAAGCTCTACGGCCCATGCCTCGATAGCGCCCCTGGCGTGACCCATCGTGGTGAACCCCCGATAGAACCGGAGATCAACGGGGCTCGCCATTTTTTTGTCGACCATCATTGCCAAGACCTCATGGGTCTGTGAATCCAGGAATTCAGCTTCGATGGCGGCGCCGCCCATATCGAGCGGGACGAACACCGCTAACGTGGTTACGATATTGACAGCCGGATTTGCAGGAATGATTTCTGTTATGGCCGCCCGTATCTTGAGAACGTCCGGTCCTGGCGTCGTCACGATAAAATACTCTCCGGCGAGTTCTTTCTCAACGGCCTCCCGAAAGTAATCGGTCAGTTCATTGACTGCTTCAGGCTCGATCTGCCGAGGCTTGGCTTCCGGGTGGAAATGGACGGTCACGGGATCGAGCATGAGTTTTCGATATTTCCGCCACTCGAAAGAGGCTTTTTCCCACCACAACAGACTTTTCTTGCCGTATCTGTCTTCATGAAGCTTGGAGTAATCACTCAGAAAACCGGACTTCGGCGGCACGGTAGCGCAGCCGGCGAAAGCCATAACGAAAACGAACAAAAGCACGATGATGATCCGATTACCCATTTTTCGAGTAAGGTGCATGACCTGATTCTCCTTTTCTTCGTGATAGAGATTGTCATTCCGTAATGCCCTTGCCCATATGGATTCATGGCCCGTCGGGCACAGAGGCCTTACTTCTTTTTCGGTGATTCTCGGGGTGCAAAGCATTGTTGGCAAACCGCAATGATGGCCGTTTCAAGCTGCTTCCATCCCTCTTCGCTGCGGATGTCCACGCCATTAAATGTTCGAATCGTACGAGAACGGATCAGCAGATAGTTCACTGCAGCGGCGAGCAGAGCCGTGATTGCAGCCACGTCGGCATCGGTTCCCTTGAGGCTGGGCGAGAGCTCTTTGAACAATGCCATGCTGACCTCCTCCCGAATGTTATCCAGGATCTGCGTGAGCTCATTGCTCTCCACGGCTTCCCACGCGAGGATCTCCTGTGTTAATGCGCGACGCCGGAGCCCTTTGATGTAGTTCCGCATAATGATCGCAGTACTCTCTGACAGTGGCATTTGCCGCAGCGTCGCCGTATCACCGCCCGTCAACTCCTCGATAGAAGGCCAGAACTCTCCAGAGCCGGCAAAGGTTTTCAATAGTTCAGGCATCCCGCCGAAGTAGCGGTAGATCAAAACCTTATCCACACCCGCTTCCTTGGCCACGGCATTCACCCCTAGAGCGGTGAACCCTTTATGCGCCAGCAACGTCCCAACGGCCCTGACCAACCTTTCTCTCGTGGCAGACCTGTTTCGATAGGGGGTGGGTAGAGCCGTGCCTCTTTTCTTGGCGGAAGAACATGCCATAACGCCTCCTTTATGTCACCGTATAGTGACAATATGTCACCTGATGGTGACTATGTCAAGAGAAATTTTTCCTACTTGCTTTTATTCAGACGGGCTGGATTTGAAGTTATGGGAGCAGTCCTGAATGCAATCGCTCGGGGCCCGCTCCGCGGGCCTCTTACGTCATCACCGGCTGTCTTTCAACTTCTCCTTGAGCCGATCCTGCACGATCCGGGTGGCCCGCGCGAGGTCGTCGGGCGAGTTGATGCCCATCACTTCACCGGGATCGGCCGCGATCACCGAGGCGGTGCGGACCCCCTTGCGGCGGGCGATGGAGAAGATGTCCGTGAAGTAGTACTCCTTCTGGGCGTTGTCGTTGCCGATCTCGCGGACCGCCTCGAAGAGGAACGGGTTCTCGGCGCAGTAGATGCCCGTGTTGATCTCGCGTATTTTCTTCTGATCGTCCGTGGCGTCCCGGTGCTCCACGATCCCCAGCACGTTGCCCCCGGCGTCCTTGACGACCCGGCCGTACCCGAAGGGGTCCTCGAGAAGGGTCGTCAGAACCGTGAGGGTCGCGCCGGAGGCGCGGTGGCGATCCATCAGGCCGCGGACCGTCGAAACCTGCAGAAGGGGCACATCGCCGCAGAGGATCAGGATTGTTCCCCTGTACCCCTCGAACGCGTCTGCGGCCTGGAGGACGGCGTGACCCGTCCCCAGCTGTTCCCGCTGGTAGACGAACGTGAGGCCGCGGCTGCCGTAGCGCGACTCCACGAGCTCCGCCTGGTGACCGATGATGAGGGCGATCCGGGAGGATCCCATCTGCTCGGCGAGGTTGAGGACGTAATCCAGCATGGGCCTTCCGGCCACGGGGTGCAGGACCTTCACGAGGTCCGATTTCATCCTCGTCCCCTTGCCGGCAGCGAGGATCAGTGTTGCAAAGGTTTTGTCCCCTGTCTTCATCCCGACCCTTTCCGTTGTTCTGTTTTCTTTGCGAACCGTTTCCCGGATTGTTCGAGGGACCCTGCAATCTGCTTTCCGCTCCCCAACCTTCTTACCCTCTTGCCCTCTTGTGTTTTTCTTACAGCCCGCCCACCGGCCTCTGCGGCTCCGGCGGCCCTTCCTCCTTCTTCACGGCCGCGGGGTCCGCGGGGAGGATGACCTGCACCTGCCGGATGGACTTCAGATCGGCATCCTCGATGACGTACTGAATGCCGCCCGCGCGGAACTGCTCCATCCTGCGCGGGATCCGCCCCATCTGGTGGAGCAGGTACCCGGCCAGCGTCTCGTAGGGCCCCTCCGGGATGCCGAGGGGGAGGATCTCCTGCAGCCGCTCAATCGCGATCCGGGCGGTCACCAGGTACCGCCCGGGGGCCAGCTTGCGCACGTCGCGCTCGCGCTTGTCGTACTCGTCGCGGATGTCGCCCACGATCTCCTCGAGGATGTCCTCGATCGTCACGATGCCCACAGCACCGCCGTACTCGTCGACCACCACGGCCATCGGTTCGCCCCGGCGCTGCATCTCCAGCAGCAGATCGCCGGCGGGCTTGCTGACCGGAACGAAAAGGGGCTGACGAAGGATTTCGCGGACGGGCCGGGAGGCCGAGGCCGGCATCGTCTTCAGGATGTCGAAGGCATTCACGACGCCGACGACGTTGATGACGTTCCCCTGGAACACGGGGAACCGGGAGAAGCCCGTCTCGTTGATGAGCTTCGAGGCGTCCCCGAAAGTGGCGTTCTCCTCGAGGGCCGCCACGTTGGAGACGGGCACCATGACCTGTCCCACGCTCGTCTCCGAGAAATCGAAGATGCGGTCGACCATCTCCTTCTCCATGTGTTTCACGTCCGTGCCGAGCGCCTCCTCGTGCAGAAGATGCTTGAGGCCGTCCTTGGTGATGTAGGGCAGGGACAGTTTCCCTCTCTCGCCTGCGAGGGTGTAGACGGCGCCGCGGGCGATCTTCGAAATCATGAAGACGAAGGGGTAGAACACCCACGAGGCCGCCCAGATGAAAGGCGCGATGAAGACGGCCTTGCGCTCGGCGCGATGGCGGAAATAGCTCTTCGGAACGATCTCGCCGAAGATCAGGATCGTGGGGATCATGACGGCGACGGAGACCCATTCCCCCCTGGCCGGCCCGAAGACCGAAATCAGGAGGGACGTCGCAAGCGCCGTGGCCGTGATGACGCACAGGTCGGTCCCCATGAGGCACGTGGCCAGGAACCACTCCGGGTTGTCGAGCAACCGCAGGGCAATTGCAGCCGACTTCGAACCGGCCTCCGCCCTCTGGCGGATGCGGTGGACGTCGGCGGAGATCAGTGCGATCTCCCCTCCCGAGAAAAGCCCTTCCAGGGCGAGACAGACCGCGATCGGAAGCAGGAGGAGGAGGTCGCTCACGGCTCACCCTCCCGTGTCACCCGGACGCTCAGGATCCGCGTTCCCTTGACCTTCCGCACGAGCAACCTCAGCCCGTCCGCGGCGATCTCGTCCCCTCTGGATGGAAGCCTTCCGAAGAGGTGCAGCACATAGCCGCCGACGGTCCCGAAGTCCCCCGACGGGATGGAGGTGCCGGCGACGGCGTTGAACTCGTCGATCGAAAGGGCCCCGGACACCATCAGGGTCTTCTCATCGATCCGGTGGATAGGCCTCTCGCGGGTGTCGCGCTCGTCGTAGATGTCGCCGAAGAGCTCCTCGAGAATGTCCTCCAGGGTGACGAGGCCCGAGATCCCCCCGTACTCGTCCACGACGAGGGCCAGGTGCATGTTGCGCTTCTGGAAATCCCGAAGGACCTGGTCCGCGCCGCGCTTCTCGGGGACGAAGTAGGGTTTGCGCAGCAGGGGCTCCACCGACGCCGGCGTCTTGCCTTCCGCCATGAGGCCCAGCAGGTCCCGGGTGTAGAGGATGCCGACGATGTCGTCGGGTCCTGTCCCGTAGAGGGGAATCCGGGAGTAGCCCTGGTCGATGATCTTCTTTCTCAGTTCCGCGGCACTCGCTGACAGGGGCATGCAGAACATGTCCACCCTCGGGGTCATGATGTCGCAGACGGGTGTGTCCGCCAGCTCGAAGACCCGGTGGATGAGGTCGCGCTCGCCCGTCTCCAGGATCCCCTCCTTGTACCCGGCGTCGACAAGGCTGCGGAACTCGTCTTCCATGAGGGTTTCCCCCTCTGCCGCTTCCCTGGCGCGCAGCGGGCCCAGGATGAACCCGGAAATTTTCTCGAGAAGCCATACCAGGGGAAACTCCACGCGCTGGATGAGGCTCATCAGCGGCGCCACCAAGGAGGAGAGCCGCATGGAGTAGGTCTTCCCGAAGATCTTCGGGACGGCCTCGCCGAAGAGGAACAGCACGGGGCTCAGGACGGCGACGGTGATCCACTCGCCCCGCTCGCCGAAGAGGCTGATGAAGAGGGCCGTTGCCGTGGCTGACAGTACGATGTTGACGATCTCGTTGCCTGCGATGATGGTGACCAGAAGCCGCCGCGGCGTATCGAGAAGCCTTTCGACATAGGAGAAAAACGGAAAGCGCTCCTCCCGCATTTTGTGAAGGTGCAGAGAGGTGAGGGAGAAGAGTGCGGCCTCGGAGGACGAGAAAAAGCCCGACAGAAGCAGGCACAGTCCCATCAGCGCGAGCTTGAATGTAACGTACGGGTCCAAGAATTTGAATTCCCGGGGCTAGAAATTATTCAGGGGAATCGTAAGGTTATCACTGAACGAACCCTATCGGACAATCGGCGGAAAGTCAAGGGGAGGCCTCGGCCCCTCCTTGTTGGAATCCGTTGACTTGATGCCCCTTTTCCGTTATGATGCAGGCCATCTTTCTGAGTATTTCCCCTTTATATTCAATGATTTCCACGGTCGACAGGGGACCGCGAGGAGGTGTTTCATGCCGGGGGTGCTGCTGGTTGGAAACGGGGCCCGGGAGCATGCCATCGCCGAGGCGATCATGCGCTCCGGTCAAGACCCGAAACTCTTTGCCTACATGAAAACCAACAATCCCGGGATCGCCGCCCTGTCGTCGAAGTCCCTCGTCGGTCCCTACGAGGACCTTCCGACCCTCATGGCCTTCGCCAAGGCCAACGGCTGCGAGTTCGCCGTCGTCGGGCCCGAGGACCCCCTGAATCTCGGGGCCGTGGACGCGCTCCTGGCCGCCGGGATCCCCGCTGTGGGCCCCAAGAAGTCTCTTTCGCGTCTCGAGACGTCGAAATCCTTCACGCGGGACCTCGTCCGGAAATACAACATCCCCGGCAACCCCCGCTATGAAACGTTCACCCGGCCCGACGGGATCGAGGCGTTCCTCCGGGAACTCCCGGCCGTCGTCGTGAAGCCCGACGGCCTCACCGGAGGCAAGGGCGTGAAGGTGCAGGGAGATCACTTCCAGACGAAGGAAGAGGCGTTCGATTACTGCAGGGAAGTTCTCCGGGAGCACCCCGCCGTGGTGATCGAGGAAAAGCTCGAGGGCGAGGAATTCTCCCTGCAGTGCATCACCGACGGCAGGACCGTCGTGGCCACCCCCCCCGTGCAGGACCACAAGCGGCGATTCGTCGACGACAGGGGCCCCAACACGGGCGGAATGGGCTCCTACTCGGATGCCGACCACAGCCTCCCCTTCATGCGGCCCGAGGACGTGCAGGCGGGCCTCGCGATCACGCAGAAGGTGGCCGAGGCGATCTACAGGGAGACGGGCGAGTATTACAAAGGCATCATGTACGGAGGCTTCATGATCACCCGCGACGGCGTGCGGCTCGTGGAGTACAATGCCCGCTTCGGGGACCCCGAGGCGATGAACATCCTGCCGCTTCTTCGGACCGACTTCGTGGAGGTCTGCCGTGCCGTCGTGCACGGAACGCTGGACCGACTCGCCGTGGAGTTCGAGAAGAAGGCCACCGTCTGCAAGTACATCGTGCCGAAGGCCTACGGCCTTCCGAAGGACCACCCCGACGCGAAGTCGACGTCGGCGAAGATCGAGGTGGGCGACGTGGGCTCCGCACGGCTCTACTACGCGTCGGTCGACAAAAAGGCCGACGGGCTCTACATGACCGCCTCGCGGGCCATCGGCGTCGTCGGCATCGCTGATAGCCTCGACGAGGCCGAGAAGATTGCCGAGAGCGCTATCACGGCCGTGAAGGGCCCCGTCGACCACAGGCCCGACATCGGCACGAGGGCCCTCATCCAGCGCCGCATCGACCACATGCAACGCGTAAGAAGAGGGTGAGAGGTTGAGAAGGTAAGCAGCTTGGAAACGTTTTTCTTTCTTACCCTCTCACCCTCTTACCTTTCCACCTTCTGAATCGAAAACAAAGAGGAGCAACGCATGGGCAACAAGATCAAGCGTGCATTAATCAGTGTCACCGACAAGAAGGGCATTGTGGAGTTTGCAAGGGGCCTGAGGGGCTTCGGCGTCGAGATCCTCTCGACGGGAGGAACGGCGGCCCGGCTCAAGGAGGCGGGGATCGACGTCACCGACGTTTCGGCCTACACGGGGTTCCCCGAGATGATGGACGGCAGGCTCAAGACCCTGCACCCGAAGGTGCACGGGGGACTCCTTGCGCTTCGCGACAACGAGGAACACAGGGCGGCGGCGAAGGCGCACGGCATCGAGATGATCGACATGGTCGTCATCAACCTCTACCGCTTCGAGGACACCGTGGCCAGGCCGGGCTGCACACTCGAGGACGCAATCGAGAACATCGACATCGGCGGGCCCACCATGGTGCGCTCGGCGGCGAAGAACTACCGATTCGTGAGCATCGTGACGGACCCCGCGGATTACCCGAAGATCCTCGAGGAGATGACGAGGACGGACGGCGAGGTCTCCGAGGCGACGAACTTCGCGCTCGCCACCAAGGCCTTCCAGCTCACGGCCCGCTACGACGCCGCGATTTCCAACTGGCTGGGCACCGTCGTGCCGGGCGACGGGAAAAAGGATTTCCCCGACGTCTACACGCTGCAGTTCCAGAAGGCCCAGGATCTCCGCTACGGCGAGAACCCCCACCAGAAGGCCGTCTTCTACCGCGAGGGGACCCCGCTTGTGGCCGGCATCGCCGGAGGCAGGCAGCTGCAGGGCAAGGAGCTGTCCTACAACAACATCATGGACAGCGATGCCGCCTGGCAGATGGCCTGCGACTTCGAACTCCCCACGGCGGTCATCATGAAACACGCCAATCCCTGCGGGGCCGCCACGTCCGGGGGCGACATCCTGGAAGCATACAGGAAGGCCCTCGAGACGGATCCCGTCTCGGCCTTCGGCGGCATCGTCGCCGTCAACAGGCCCATCGACAGGAAGGCCGCCGAGGAGATCGCCAAGCTTTTCCTCGAAGTCGTGATCGCCCCGAAGTTCGAACCCGAGGCCCTGGCCGTCCTCGAGTCCAAGAAGAACCTGCGCCTCATCGAGGTGGACCCCTCCTGCGCAGCCGCCAAGGCGGGCTACGACTTCCGGCGCGTCGTCGGCGGGCTTCTCGTCCAGGAGCGGGACTGCGACGCGACGGACATCCGCAAGGCGAAGGTCGTCACGAAGCGAAGGCCCACCGACGAGGAGTACCAGGCGCTGGATTTCGCCTGGAGGGTCGTCAAGCACGTGAAATCCAACGCCATCGTGCTCGCCACGAGGGACAAACTCGTGGGCGTGGGCGCGGGCCAGATGAGCCGCGTCGACTCGGTGAAGATCGCCATCATGAAGGCCACGGCCCCCACGAAGGGGACCGTGATGGGCTCCGATGCGTTCTTCCCCTTCCGGGATGTCGTCGACACGGCGGCGCAGGCGGGCGTGACGGCCATCATCCAGCCCGGCGGGTCGATCCGCGACGGGGAGTCGATTCAGGCGGCCGACGAGCACGGCATCGCGATGATCTTCACGGGGGTGAGGCATTTCAAACATTAACACAGGCCAACGGCGCAAGGCGCAGGGCTTAAGGTGAAGACAAAACGAATTCATGAGCTTGACCCTCAGCCTTAAGCCCATTGCCCTAGGCCATCGAGCGGAGCGAACTTATGAAGAAGAGCAAAGGTGACGTGCTGGTCAGTGTCCTGATGGGAAGCGACTCGGACCTCTCCGTCATGAAGGAGGCCCTGGAGACGCTCAAGAGGTTCGGCATCCCCTACGAGCTCTACCTCACCTCAGCGCACCGCACGCCGGAGCGGACGAAGGAATTCGCACTGAAGGCCGAAGCCCGGGGCGTCAAGGTCCTCATCGTCGGCGCGGGGGCGGCGGCCCACCTGGCCGGGGTGATCGCCTCGCTGACCCGGCTTCCCGTCATCGGCGTGCCCATCGATGCCACATCGCTCGGGGGCCTCGACGCGCTTCTCTCCACCGTGCAGATGCCCGGGGGGATCCCGGTGGCGACCATGGCCATCGGCAAGGCGGGTGCGCGCAACGCCGCGCTCATGGCGGCGCGGATTCTCGCCCTGAACGACGCGGGGCTGCGAAGAAAGCTGCAGCAGCACGCCGAGCAGATGGCCCGCGACGTCGAGGAGAAGCACAGGAAGCTGGAATGTTTATAAAGCAGGCGAAAGGCATACGGCTCAAGGCATAAGGCACGGAAGAAGAGTATTCATCGCCCTTGGACCCAAGCCGATTTTCAAAAGGCAGGCGTAAGGCGAAGCGCTTAAGGCAAAAGGGTGAAGAAAAGCTCATCATGAAGCTCCTCCCTTGCAGCCTTAAGCCCTACGCCATTTGCCATGACGAGTATCATCAAAATCAATCCGGAAACACCGGAGCCGGAAAGAATCGGCGAGGCCGTCGCGATCTTGAAAGGCGGCGGCGTCATCGGCTTCCCGACGGAGACGTTTTACGGCCTCGGGGCCGACGCGCGCAACGAGGCGGCCATCGATAAGATTTTCGGCGTGAAGGGGCGCGATTTCAGCAACCCCATCCTCGTCGTCGTCGGGGAGCCGGGCCAGGTCGACCTCTTCGCACAGGACATCCCCGACCAGGCCCGGGTGCTGATGAAGCGCTTCTGGCCGGGGCCCGTCACCCTCCTGTTCAGGGCCTCGACGGCCGTCTCGCCGAGACTCACGGCGGGAAGCGGGAAAATCGGCATCCGGCTCACCAGCCATCCCGTTGCCCGGGAACTCGCACGGAGACTCGGGGGGCCGCTGACGGCAACGAGCGCAAATCTTTCCGGTGCGCCGGAGTGCTCGACCGCGATGGAGGTTTTCTCTCAGCTCGAGGGGAGAATCGACGGGATTGTCGACGGGGGGCCGACGCCGGGCGGGAAAGGTTCGACGATTGTCGATACCACCGATTCACCGGCAAGGGTCCTTCGCGAGGGGGTCATCCCCGCTGCCCTCATCCGAGACTCACTTGCGAAAATTTAGATACGTTTTCCTCTTCCCCGAGGGCAATCAGCCTGTCGCCGTCCTCGATGATGTAGCTCGCCATGGGATTGAAGATCATCTTGCCCGAATCCTTCTTCACCGCCACGATGATGAGGCC
>MVQS01000308.1 GCA_002067855.1 Syntrophaceae bacterium PtaB.Bin038 | reverse complement strand
CCGGCCCCGCCGGATCGGCAGGGCCGGTTTGCTCGTTTGGGGCCTTGCGCCCGCCCGCGCAGGGACGGGACGGAAGTGTCCGGCAAAAGGAAAAGGGACGTGAAGAAACCGAATCTGGTCCTCATTCACCCGGCTCCCGACAAGGACCGCCTCATTTCCAGAAGGAGGACGAAGTCCTCCGTGGCCCAGCTGAACCTTCCCATCCTGGCGGCCCACGCCGACGACCGCTTCGTCGTGCGCATCCTCGATGAGAACGTCGAGGAGATCGACTTTGGCGCCGTCACGGCCGACCTCGTCGGGATCTCGCTCATGACGAGCACGGCCCTGCGCGGCTACGAGATCGCCGACGGTTTCCGAGGCCGGGGCATCCCGGTCGTCCTGGGGGGCATGCACGTCTATTTCCTGCAGGACGAGGCGCTGGCCCATGCCGACGCCATCGTGATCGGGGAGGGAGAGTACGCCTGGAACGAGCTGCTCGACGACTTCCTGGCCGGCCGCCTGAAGAGGAGCTACCGGGCGGAAAAACTCCACGATCTCAGAGGACTGCCGCGCCCTCGGCTGGATCTGCTCAAGCCAGGCGCCTATTCCTTCCCCAACGTCGTCGAGACCTCCCGGGGCTGTCCCAACAGGTGCAACTACTGCGCGGTCACCGAATTTTGGGGGACGAAGTTCCGCTTCCGCCCCGTCGAGGAGGTGATCGACGAGATCAGGGCCCTGCCGGCGGGGAACCTGCTCTTCATCGACGACAACATGTTCGGCCACTCGTCGCGCTCCAAGGAGCTCTTCCGGGCCCTGATCCCCCTGAAGCGCCGCTGGGTCGGCCAGGGCGACCTGAAACTCGCGCGGGACCCGGAACTTCTGGATCTTGCCGCCCGGAGCGGCTGCAAGTGGCTCTTCATGGGCTTCGAGACGACGAGCGAGGAAAACCTTCGCGCCCTGGGCAAGGCCAGGCTCAACCGGGCGCACGAATACGAGCGGTCCATCGCCGCCATCCACAGGGCGGGGATCAAGATCCTGGGGTCCTTCATGTTCGGTCTCGACAACGACGGCCCGGACGTCTTCGCGCGGACCCTCGATTTCTGCATCGAAAACCGCCTGGAGTGCGCGAACTTCTACATCCTGACCCCCCTGCCGGGGACGAAGCTCTTCGACGACCTCAGGGAGCAGGGCCGCATCGAGCACTTCGACTGGTCCCGCTACGACGCCAACCACGTGGTCATCAAGCCGGCGGGCATGTCCAGGAAGGAACTCACCGAGGGTTACATCCGGACCTACCGCGCCTTCTACTCCTTGCGCTCCATCGCACGGCGGGCCCTCTCGACCCGGCGCGACAAGGTGCACACCGTGATCATGAATCTCGGCCGCAAGCTCAACGCCCGGTATTTCGAGGAAGGCTGCCGCATCTAGCAGGCTGTTGACCGGGGGCGAATCCCGCTCGAATGAGAAGGTAAGAAGGTGAGAGGGTGAGAAGGTTGGATGAGTCGGTAGCCGAATTCGCGCGCCCCGCTTCTCTAACCGTTTCAGACCCTCTTACCCTCTGCCCTGCAGGCCGGTTGTCCTGAGGCCGTTCACCGCCCCCTGAACCGCGCCTCCCGCCTCTCGACGAACGAGCGGACGCCCTCGGCGGCATCCTCGCTTTTCATGATGGGCTCAAGGTCGGGAAGCAGCCGCTCGATAGCCGCCCGCTCGCCCTCGGCGACGGTCCGCCGCGCCGACTTGAGGGATGCCTTCACTCCCAGCGGCGCCTGCCGGGCGATCGTCTCCGCGATTTCCAGCGCGCGGTTGAACTGCCTGCCCGGTTCGACCAGTTCCTGGACGAGTCCCAGGCGCAGGGCCTCGTCGGCCGGGATTTCGTCTCCCGTGAGAAGGTAACGCATGGCGTTGCCCCAGCCGAGCTCGCGGTGAAGGCGCACCGTGGCGCCCCCCACGGGGTAGATGCCCCGCCGCACCTCGATCTGGCCGAGGCGCGTGTCCGTTGCCGCCACGCGGATGTCCATGGCCAGCATCAGCTCGAGGCCGATGGTGTAGCAGATTCCCTGGACGGCCATGACCATCGGTTTTCCGACCTGCCTGCCCTCGACGAGCCCGAAAGGGTCGCAGGCCCCTGCGGGGAGATCGGGAAACCTCGCTTCCGTGAAGAAGGGCGCCCACTGCGGCAGATCGAGACCGGCCGTGAAGTGCCGGCCGTGAGCGAAGAGCAGGCCGCAGCGAAGCTCCCCGTCGCGATCCAGCTCGCCCATGGCCGACGCCAGCTCCAGGAACATCTCCACGTCGAAGGCGTTCATCTTGTCGGGCCGGTTGAGCCCCATGAGGAGCACGTGGCCCCTGCGTTCCACGGAAAGTTTGCCCGATGCCATGATCCCTCCCTCTCAGCGCTTCAGCCCGACGGGGCAGACGGCGATGCAGTTGAAACAGGTGTACTGGAACCCGATGAACGAGGCCTGGTAGAGGCTCATGAACAGCAGGTCCTTGAGAAGGGTCTGCTGCTCCACTGTCACGACTCCCTCCCGTTTTGTCCGCTCTTGAACTTCTCGACGATGCCGCCCAGGACGTCCTTGAATGCCTCGATCTGGGCTGCCTTGAACCCTGCTTTGATTTTTTCGTTGACGCCCCGGATGACGCCCGCGGCTCTTTTGGCCTCTTCGAGACCCTCCGGGGTGATC
>MVQS01000307.1 GCA_002067855.1 Syntrophaceae bacterium PtaB.Bin038 | reverse complement strand
GCGCGTGATCGCCGACCTCGACCGGTGGCCCCTCCCGCTCAAGCCCGTCGTGCCGCTCATGAACACGATCCACGATCGCATCTCCCTCGAGATCGCCCGGGGGTGCACGAGGGGATGCCGGTTCTGCCAGGCGGGCATGGTCTGGCGGCCGGTGCGGGAGCGAAACCCCTCGACGCTGCTCACGATGGCCGACGAGGCCCTCCGGGCCACGGGGTACGACGAGATCTCGCTGCTGTCGCTGAGCTCCGGCGACTACTCGAAGATCGAGCCGCTGCTGGGCGAGCTGATGAACCGCTACAGCGGGCGGCGGGTGGCGCTGGGGCTGCCGTCGCTTCGCGTGGAGACCCTCACCCCGAGGCTCATCGAGGAGATCCGACGGGTCCGCAAGACGAGTTTCACCATCGCCCCCGAGGCGGGGACGCAGAGACTGCGCGACGTCATCAACAAGGGCAACACCGAGGCGGACCTGCTCGAGACGGCGCGGCGCGTCTTCGACGGCGGGTGGAAGTCCATCAAGCTCTACTTCATGATCGGCCTGCCCGGCGAGCGCGACGAGGATCTCGAGGGGATCGCCGACCTGGCCCACCGCGTCATGCGGGAGGGCAAGGGCAGGCAGGTGACCCTCGGCCTCTCCACCCTGGTGCCCAAGCCGCACACGCCCTTCCAGTGGGTCCGCCAAATCGGCCTCGAGGAGACGCTGGCGAAACAGGGTCACCTCAAGCGCCGGCTTGCGAACCGCAACATCAGCTTCAAGTGGCACGACGCCCGGATGAGCCTCCTGGAGGGGCTCTTCTCGCGGGGCGACGAGCGGCTCGCGGACCTCGTGGAGAGGGCCTGGAGGCGTGGGGCCCGCTTCGACGGGTGGAGCGACCGGTTCCTCTTCGAGCGGTGGGAGGAGGCCCTCCGCGATGCGGGCATCCGCCTGGAGGAGCACCTGCGGCAGAGGGGGACGTCGGAGCCCCTGCCCTGGGAGTTCGTGGACGCGGGGCTCGACCGGGACTTCCTGCTTGCCGAGTACGAGAAATCCTTGCGCGGCGATCAGACCCCCGACTGCCGCCGGGAGGGCTGCCGGAACTGCGGGGCCTGCGACGGCCCGCTCATCGCCATCCGGGAGGCGGCCGCGCTTCCCGACGCCGCGGCGCCCGCAGTGCCCGAAGCGGCCGCCGCCGTCCCGCCGGTGACGCGCTGGCGGCTCGTCTTCGCCAAGACCGGGATGTCCCGGTTCCTTTCCCACCTGGAGGTCTCCTCGGCGCTCACGCGCGCCGTCAAGCGCAGCGGCCTGTCGCTGCGGTACTCGGAGGGGTTCCACCCGCACCCGAAGATCTCCTTCGCCTTTGCCACGGCCGTGGGGATGGAGAGCCTGGAGGAGTTTGCCGACCTTCAGCTGGAGGGCGGCATCGATGACGCCGCCGCGGCCGCGGGAAGGGTCAACGCGGCCCTGCCCCGGGGCCTCGAGGTCCGGCGCATCGAGCGCGTCGGGAGCGGGGAGCCGTCGCTGGCGAAGATCGTCCGGGGGTTTCGCTACCGCGTGTGGCTGCCGCCGGCGTCATGCACGGAGGACCTGGAAGAGCGCATCGGCGGCTTTCTGGCATCCCCGTCCGTGATCGTGGAGAGGGAGGGGAAGGGAAAGGCCTCCCGCAAGGACGTCCGCCCCTACGTGCAGGGGATCTCCCTGGATCGGGGGGGCGGCACGCTGGAGATGACCCTGATGTTTGTCGACGGCAGGACCGCAAGGCCGGCCGAGATCCTCGGGCATGTCCTGGGGCTGGGCGACGAGGCCGTCCGAAGCCTGCGGATCGTGAAGACGCAGACCCTCCTGGAGGGGGGAGAGGGCAAGGGCTGAGGGGCGGGCCTTCCCGTGCCCTGCCGCGACGGGGTCAGCGTTTCCTGCGGTCCCACTTGAAGCAGCTCCCCGGGAACTGCTTGGCATACTTCTTCATCTCCGAGGCCCGTTCCGTCATCTCGCCGAAGTGGCCGAAGGGGCCCGATGCCGTGTCGGTGATCCCGATGGAGATGCTCGTGAGCGGGAAGTCCCTCGCCTTTCCCTGGCGGTCCACCGACCGGATGGATCCCCTCTCGCGGTCCTCGGCGTCGTAGAAGCCGGGGATGATCTGGTCGAAGGTGGCGACCAGCTCCCGGGAGGCGGCCTCGATGGCCTCGGGGTTCATGATGTAGACGAAGTCGTCGCCCCCGATGTGGCCCACGAAGCTGTGCTCGCGCTGCTTGTCTTTCACCGCCCCGAGGATGAGCCTCCCCGTGATGCGGATGATGTCGTCGCCCCGGGAGAACCCGTACTTGTCGTTCAGGGGTTTGAACTGATCCAGGTCCGCCCAGGCGAGCGCGAAGGCCTCCCCCCGGTCGAGCCGCTCCTGGATCTCCCGGTTGATGGAGATGTTGCCCGGGAGCCGCGTCAGGGGGTTGATCTCGACGATCCGCTCCGAGCGCATGATGCACAGGTTGACCCGCCGCAGGATCTCCGTCTCCACGGCCCGCCGCCAGATGTAATCCTCGAAGAGCAGGGCATCGCACTGCGCGAAGGCGTTCTCGTCGCCCAGGACGGCCAGCACCGTGAGGTTGCGGAACATGGGGTCCTCCTTGAGCTGACTGAGCGTGCCGGCGGTGACCGGGTCCCCCGGGTCCACGTCGAGGACGATGAGGTCGGGCGGGCTCGTGCTGCAGATCAGGCCCAGGGCCGACTGGATCCCGTCGAACAGGATGACCCGGCACCCCTGCCGGATCCGGTTCTCCACGGTGCTCGTGAGAACCACGTCGCGGGAGATGACGATTACCGTTTTCACGTCGCGAAGCTTCTCCTTTTGCAGTGCCGGCCGCTGAGCCTCAGACCCATGATCAGGAAGTTAGGAAGCGAGGAAGAGCGGAAGATCGGAAAAAAATGGGTCCGCTCTTCCTCACTTCTGCTCTTCCGATCTTCACGGGGTTGATACGCGAGGCTGATGTAAAACGGCACGAGGGGCTCGACCCCGACTGTGCAGGATCATGCCCTGAACTCCTCCGCCGTCTGCTCGACGGAATCCTCGAGTTCCTTCAGGACCTCCCTCAGGTCCGCTTCCCCGAGGGCCAGGGTCTCCCATGCCCCGGGGTTGACCTCGGGGACGAGGGAATCCCCCGAATACCCGATGCCCCGGGCCTTCACGAGCACGTCGGCCGCGTGGACAAGGGCCGTCTCGAGGGGGGCCAGGGAAGAGATCTGGGGCCGGTGATGGTTTGCGATGCACTCGCAGAGCTTTCGGGGGAAGTGCCATTTTTCCGCCAGCCAGCCCGCCACGGCGGCATGGGTCTCGGAGAAGCGGCTCCGCTCGGCCTCGAAGATGGCGATGCCGGAGGCTTCCGCCTCCTTGACCGTTCTGTCGTACTCCTCGGGCCAGACGAGCGTGAGGATGACCTTGCCCACGTCGTGAAGCAATCCCGCCACGAAGACCTCCTCCGGCTCCTTGAGGCCTTTTTTCCGGGCGAGGACCTTCGAGGCGACGGCGACCCCGATGGAGTGCTCCCGCAGGCCGATCATGGCCTTGTGCATGATCTCGAAGACGGACACGCTCAGCAGGAGCCCCTTGACCACGTTGAGCCCCAGGAGCATGACGGCGTGGTTGACCGACGAGATCCGGCCCGGGAACCCGTAGAGGGCCGAGTTCACCATCTGGAGGACCTTCGTCGTCAGGGCAGGGTCCTGGGAGACGAAGTGGCTGATTTCATTGAGGGATATCTTTGGGTGTTCGATGATCGCCGACAGCTGCTTCAGGACGCTGGGGATCGTCGGGATGGTGCTGATGTTCTCCACCCGAATCCGGAGGGTTCTGGGATCCATGTTACTCATACATCGCCTCGATGTGTTCTCTGACCGCCTTCTTGATGACCGTCATCTGGGGGTTGCTTTCGACCTTCCGGAAGCGTTCCTCCAGGGCGGAGAGAAGCTCCTCTTTCGGCCGCGCCGGCCTCGACGGGCCGTCG
>MVQS01000306.1 GCA_002067855.1 Syntrophaceae bacterium PtaB.Bin038 | reverse complement strand
ATCCCCTTTGCCGAACCCAGCGCATATCGGGGTTGCCAGGATGGGGTTTTTCCTGTATCCTTCAATTGACCTGTCAGAACCCCCTCGCTTTTTTGCCGTAGAGCCGAGGCACGCGGGTCGGTAGATCCTGCCCCGCTTTCGTGATACAGCAAGAACGAAAAAACCCAAAGCAAGAAGGAGGAAAGGCGATGAGAAAGAAGTGGTTTGTGCTTGCGATCGCAGCACTGGGCCTTCTGATGCTCGGCGGCTGCGCGACGGTCATCAAGCCGATTCCGGCACAGGACCTCAACCCGAAGGTGAAGTCCGGTGCTCTCGTGCAGAAAGCAGACAATTTCCAGATGATCCTGGACACCTCGGCGTCCATGGATGATCCCTACCAGTGGAAACACTTCGCGTACACCTCCCCGATGAAAACCACGATGCTCGAGTACGAGCAGCACATCGCGCGGCTGTTCAACGACACGATTCCGAACCTGAAGCTCACGGCGGGCCTCCGGGATTTCGCGGGCCGGCGCTGGCTGAGCCGGCCCTTTGACACGAAGCTCTGGTACGGGATGGCCCCGTACTCGAAGGAGGCACTGGGCAAGGCGATCTATGCGGTGAACACGGCCGGCGTGGAAAGCCCGCTGGACAAGGCCCTGGATGCGGCGACGCTGGACCTGAAGCCCCTGGCCGGCAAGTCGGCCGTCATCATCTTCAGCGACGGGCTCGAGATGCCGAAGGCGCCGGCCTCCGCGCAGGCCATGAAGGCGGCGATGAAGGAAAACATCTGCATCTACGCCGTTCAGATCGGCAAAGACCCCGAGGGCACGGCACTGTTGAGCCAGGTGGTCAAGGCCGGCGAGTGCGGAGTGCTGGTCAATGCGAAGGACGTGGAGACGGCCGAGGGGATGGCCGCATTCGTGGAGCGGGTGTTCCTCGGACCTCCCCCTCCGCCTCCCCCTGCAGCCCCGGCCCCGGTGGTGGTGCCGCCCGCGGCCCCGGCCCCGGCGGTCCCCGAGAAGCTCGAGGCGATCTACTTCGACTTTGACAAGTACGTGATCAAGCCCGAGGGGCGCGAGGCGATGAAGCGCAACGCCGAGTGGCTGCAGCAGCACCCGGACAAGAAGGTGGTCGTCGAGGGCAACTGCGACGAGCGGGGCACCAACGAGTACAACATGGCCCTGGGGCAGCGGCGCGCCGATGCGGGGGCGAAGTACCTGACGGATCTGGGCATCGCCAGGGACCGCGTGAGCACGGTGAGCTACGGCGAGGAGAGGCCCATCTGCCGTGAGTCCAACGAGGCCTGCTGGTCCAAGAACCGGAGGGCCGACTTCGTCGTGAAGTGATGCCTCGGACGGCATAGGCCGACAACCCGGGAGGTCTCATGCACGGCGTGAGACCTCCTTTTTATTTCTTTGAAATAGGGACAGGGGTTGTGATTCAATAGGCCATCGCCCATGGTTGTGGGGATCATGGAGGACGGTGCGTCGAGGGAGTATAGAGCCCTCTAAGCCGGGAACCACGCACGCTGTGCGGCCGTGACCAGCCCGCATCACTCTCGCGGAATGTCGAAATTTTCATAGCGTTCAACCCGTTCTGTGCCGGGCGGCAGCGGGCATCCTCCGGCCGGGGGAAATCACGGCACCCATACGGCACACCCTGAGAAAACAACAGAATGCGACCGTCCTGCCAGGGGGAAGTCGTCGATTTCGACCCGGCGGCCCGCCGCGTCGTCCTGGCCGATGGGTCCCTTGAATACGACACGATGCGCCCGCCCGTCACGGGAGCGGAAACGTGCGAGCCGGCGAACGGGAAGAAAACGGAGAGAACGGAAAGGAGGACGAGGGATGTCGCAGCGAAAAGAGCTGACCAATATGACCTTCGACGAGATCCGGATCGGTCAGTCCGCCGAAATGTCCGTGACCCTGACGAAAAACCAGGTCGAGCTGCTGGCCGCCGTGTCGGGCGACGTGGACGCCTTTCACCTGAAGACGGAGGATGCGGCCGGCGTGCCGGCGTACGGGAAGCGGACCGAAGCGGCCGGCGCGGTGGCCCTCATTTCCTCCGTGATCGGCACGCGCCTGCCGGGGCCCGGTTCGAAAATCCTGCGGCGCGAGTTGAGCTTCAGCGGCGACATCGCCGTGGGGGATACCCTGACGGCCACGGTGGCCGCGAAGGAAAAGAGGCCGGAGGGCAACGTCGTGGTCTTCGACACGCGCTGCGTCAACCAGGCCGGCCACGTTCTGATCTCGGGCATCACCGTAGTGGCGGCCCCGACGAAGCGGCTCGTCTACGACGACATCGCGCCGCCCCACTTCGAACTGCGGCGAAGCGACTCCTTCATCGAGCTCTTCAAGACCTGCGACACCTGCGAACCCGTTACCTGCGCCGTCGTGCACCCCTGCGACCGGGATTCGCTCCTGGGGGCCGTCGAGGCGGCCCGTAGGGGCATCATCGATCCGGTGCTCGTGGGGCCCGAGGAAAAGATCCGCAAGGCCGGGGAGGCGGCCCAAGTCGATCTGGCGTCCTTCCGGATCGTCCCCACGCCCCACAGCCACGCCTCGGCGGCGAAGGCCGTCGAGCTGGCCCGAGCGGGCGAAGTGGAGTCGCTCATGAAGGGGAGCCTCCACACCGATGAGATCATGGGGGCCATCGTCCCCTCGGCATCGGGCATGCGAACCTCGCGGCGGATCAGCCACGCCATGGTCATCGACGTCCCGACCTACTACAAGATGTTCATCATGACCGACGCGGCCGTCAACATCGCCCCGGACCTGGCGGTCAAGAAGGACATCGTGCAGAATGCCATCGACCTGGACCATGCACTGGGCATCGAAAGACCGAAGGTGGGCATTCTCTCCGCCGTCGAGACGGTCAACGCGAGCATCCCCTCCACCCTCGACGCGGCCGCCCTGTGCAAAATGGCCGACCGGGGGCAGATCACCGGCGGCATCCTCGACGGCCCCCTGGCCTTCGACAACGCCATCAGCGCCGAGGCGGCGCGGATCAAGGGCATCCGATCGGAGGTCAGCGGGGACGTGGATATCCTGCTGGCGCCCGATCTCGAGTCGGCCAACATGCTCTTCAAGCAGCTCACGTACCTGGCCGGTGCCGAGGGGGCGGGCATCGTGCTGGGCACCCGGGTGCCCGTGATCCTGACGAGCCGGGCCGACTCGGTGCGCACCCGGCTTGCCTCGGCGGCGCTTATGGCCATCGTCGCCCAGGCCCGCAGGCAGGGCAGATACGAGGTGAGGTAGAACCATGAGCGATGTCGTCGTCGTGCTCAACGCGGGGTCGTCAAGCCTGAAGTTCACCCTCTACGAAGACCGGGGGGAGGCGCTGGGCGTCCTGGCCGACGGACAGGTCGAGGGTCTCTTCACGGAACCGCGCTTCAAGGCGAAGGACGGGGCCGGGAAGCTCGTGGGCGAGCGGACGTGGCGCGCCGGCATGCAGCTGGGCCAGGAGGGCGCCGTGGAGGCGATCTTCTCCTGGTGCCGCAGCGAGGTGTGCAGCGCCGATCGGATCAGGGCCGTGGGACACCGGGTGGTCCACGGGGGGCTGGAGTACACGAAGCCGATCGTCGTGAACCGGGAGATCCTGGACGACCTCGAGAAATACGTCCCCCTGGCTCCCCTGCACCAGCCGCACAACCTGGCCGCCATCCGAAACATCGCACGGCGTTTCCCCGACATTCCCCAGGTGGCCTGCTTCGACACGTCGTTCCACACCACGATCCCCTCGATCGCGCAGGCCTTCGCCCTGCCGCGCACGTACGCCGAACGGGGGGTCCGGCGCTACGGCTTCCACGGCCTCTCCTACGAGTACATCGCCTCGGTCCTGCCCGGGATCGACCCGGAGGCGGCGATGGGGCGGACCGTCGTGGCCCATCTCGGCAACGGCGCCAGCCTCTGCGCCATGCGGGGCCTCAGGAGCCAGGCCTGCACGCTCGGGTTCACCGCCGTCGATGGACTCATGATGGGCACGCGCTGCGGCACCCTGGACCCCGGCGTGATGCTGTACCTGATGGACGAGTGCGGGATGGGCCCGCGCGACCTGGAGACCCTGATCTACAAGGAGTCGGGCCTGCTGGGCGTCTCCGGGATCTCGAGCGACATGCGCACCCTCCTGGCGAGCCCGGACCCCCGAGCCGCCGAGGCGGTGGAGCTGTTCGCCTACCGGATCGGCCGTGAGCTGGGGTCGATGGCCGCCGCCCTGGGGGGGCTCGACGCCCTGGTGTTCACCGCCGGTATCGGGGAGAACGCGGCCCCGGTCCGCGAGCGGGTCTGTCGGTATGCCGCGTGGCTGGGCCTGGAATTCGACGAGAAGGCCAACGAAACGGGCGGGCCGAGGATCAGCCGGGAGGGGAGCCGCGTGCGGGTCTGGGTGATCCCCACCGACGAGGAGCTGATGATCGCGCGGCACACACGCCGGCTGCTCATCGGTCTCGGCTGACGCCGCGGATGCCAAGGTAATCATGGAGAAACCTTGAGGATCGGGGGCGTGAAGATTAAAAACTGCAGGCGAGCCCGACGGACCAGCCCTGCACGTTGTCGCCGAACTTGTATCGCCCCAGGAGGCGCCAGCGGGTGGTGAGCCAGGTATATTCGCTTGATTCCAGTTCAAAGCCGACACCCAGAGACGTGAGCGAGTCGAATCCCATCGCGCCGCAAAGATGCCGGCGCGGCGCGTGAAGGGCTGGTAGAACTCCGAGTGAAGCATGTTGACGTAGCCGGTCATGACGTCGGTTCGCCACTCGGCACCCAGGCTGTTGAGCCAGGTCATGCGGTACATGAATGCTGCGGTCAGCCGCTGTTCATCGGAGAAATCCGATGCATAGCCCAGGCCGAACTTGAAGTAGTTCGGGCCCCAGGATTTCTCGACACCCTGGACCTCGACGGTTTTTTGGTCCTTGTCCTCTTTGAGCCGGTAATCCAGCCGTTCGAAATCCCCTCGGCCGAATACCGTCGTGAGTTCGCGCTGGAGGGTCGCAACCTGGGAGAGTTCCGCATCGCGGGTAATCCTCTCCTCGATCCCGCTTTCGAGCCGGGTGGGCTTCTGCTTGATCTCGTTCTCGATGACCTCGGGGTTCACCCTCTTCATCGTTTCGGCCACCCGGATGTCCGCAATCTCGACGGCGCCGGGTTTTCGCGCGGCGCGGACCTGCTGCCAGTCCCTGTAGTCCTTCTCGCTGACGCTCAGGGCCCGCAGCTTTTCCTCCACGGCCCGGGCGGCCTTGATGCCGATGGGGATCGTCTTCGTTGCCCCGGTGAAATCACTGGAACTGAAGTCGCCCAGCCCCGGGATGAGGTCGATGAGGATGTCCTTTCCCGTCAGTTCGCCCAGGGAAGCCCTCACGTTCTGCTCCGTCATCAGGTTGACGGCCTGAAGGGCCACGGAAGCCGACGAGGTGATCTGGTCGCGCCGGAGGGGCGGCGTTCCCAGGTTTACGGCGATGATGATCTCGCAGCCCGCCTTGCGGGCCACGTCGACGGGGAGGTTTCGCACCATGCCGCCGTCTACGTAGAGGCGCCCCCCGATCTCGACGGGGGCGAAGGCGGCAGGGATGGACATGCTGGCCCGCATGGCCTTCACGAGATATCCATGATCGAAAACCTTCATGTCGCCGCTTTCCAGGTCCATCGCCACGGCGCGGTAGGGGATCGGGAGGCTGTCGAAGTCCCTTTCGGCCCGACCGGCCTCGAGGCCGACAAACTCGGTCATGACAAACTCGAACTTGTATCCGGCGACGGTCCCCAGGGGCACCAGCAGTTTCCCGTCGCGAAAGCCCAGTTCCAGGCCGAAAAGAACCGAGTAGTCATTCCGCTTCTGCTGCCAGGGAATGTACTGGCGGGCCGGATCGTCCTTGAAAACGGAAGGCCAGTCAATGGCGGCGATGCGCTTCTCCATCTCCTCGGGTGACACGCCCGAGGCATAAAAGCCGCCTACCAGCGACCCCATGCTGGTGCCGGCGATGAAGTCCACGGGTATGCGCATTTCCTCCAGGACCTTGAGGACGCCGATGTGGGCGACGCCCCTGGCACCGCCCCCCGAGAGGACGAGCCCCACTTTCGGCCGGTTGGGAACCTTGAAAGGAGAGGGGATTTCTTTCTCA
>MVQS01000305.1 GCA_002067855.1 Syntrophaceae bacterium PtaB.Bin038 | reverse complement strand
GGGTCATGAAGATGTTCCTGATCGTCTACTGCGATGCGGCCGACGAGGACGTCATCGACGCCTTCAAGAAAGGCGGCGTCCGGGCCTACACGAAGATGCGTGAGGTGCGGGGGGAGGGAACCGACACGGAACCGAAGCTGGGCACGCACTGCTGGCCGGGGAAGAACAACGCCCTCTTCATCGCCGCGAGCGACGACGAGGTGACACGCATCAAGGAGGCCATCCTGGCCATCCGCAACGCCCACCCGCGATCGGGCGTCAAGGGGTTCATCCTGCCCATGGAGGAGAGCGTCTAGGACGGCTCCTTTTCCACGCAGGCGTAGGCGCTGTGGTTGTGGATGCTCTCGATGTTCTCGGCCTCCACGCGGTACCACGTGAAGTTCGGGTCGCGGTTGAGCTTCACGGCCACGGAACGGACCACGTCCTCGACGAACATGGGGTTGGCGTGTGCCGCCTCCGTCACGTGCTTCTCGTCCACGCGCTTGAGCAGCGAGTACACCTCGCCGCTTGCCGACCCTTCCACGAGGCTGATCACGTCCTCGATCCAGAAGAACTTCCGGAAGCGGACCCTCACCGTCACGATGCTTCGCTGGTTGTGGGCCCCGAGGCTGCTCATCTCCTTCGAGCAGGGGCAGACCGTCGTGACGGGGACCGACACGCCCACGAGAAAATCCGTCTTCTCCCCGTCGTGCTCGCCCGTGAACCGGCACCGGTAGCCCATCAGGCTCTTCGCCCCCGAGACGGGGGCGCGCTTCTCGATGAAGTAGGGGAACTCGATCTCCATGTGCGCCGACTTGGCGTTGAGCTTCTCGCGCATCTGGAGGAGGATCTTCTCGAAGCTGCGGAGGTTGATCTGCCCCCGGACCTCGTTGAGGATCTCGATGAACCGGCTCATGTGGGTGCCCTTGAACTGGTGGGGCAGGTCGACGAACATGTCGACGGTGGCGTTGACGTGCTGGATGCCGTTGGCCCGGTCCAGCACGATGACGGGGTACTGGATGCCCTTGACGCCGACCTTCTGGATGTCGATCTTCCTGCGGTCGCGGCGGCTCTGGACGTCGATCATCGGGGCTCCCCCGTGTAGCTGGCCCGGGTACTGTCGGACTCCCAGACCGTCACCTCCGCGACGCGCGCGCGGTGACCCTCCATCCGGGCCGCGATCCGCTCGAAGAGGTAGCGCGCCACGATCTCCGACGTCGCGCATTCCTCCGCGAAGGGGGGCAGCTCGTTGAGGAACTTGTGGTCCAGTCCGTCGAGCACCTCCACGGTCCATCGCTTGAGGTCCCGGAAATCGATCAGGAGCCCCTCGGGGCTCAGCTCCCGGCCTTCCACGGTGACGTCGACCCGGAAGTTGTGGCCGTGCAGGTCCTCGCACCGGCCCCCGATCCTGAGGGCGTGGGCCGCGGAAAAGCTCTTTGTGA
>MVQS01000304.1 GCA_002067855.1 Syntrophaceae bacterium PtaB.Bin038 | reverse complement strand
CTGGACGATCCGCCCCCGGAAGGACGCCTCGTGGTTGGTCTTCGTGTACGTCACGGGGGGGACGATCCCGCCGAAGTCCTCGTTCGTGAAGGCCTCCATGGCCCGGTTGATCGTCTCGCGGTCCACCTTCCCGTAATGCTGGTGGGCCCGCAGGGCGGCCCTCTCCACGATCATGCCCACGACGACGCCTTCCCAGTAGGCGGCATCGAAGCGGGTGACGGTCTTGTAGCGCTTCCAGAGCTCCTTGAGCGTGTCGATGCCGGCACCCTTGTCGGTGGGAAGCCCCCCGGGGAACTGCATCTTGAGACGGTCGCGGATGAGCCCCTTGCCCAGCTTGAAGAAGTCGGGGTCCGTCGAGGTCCAGGTGCCGAAGAACTGAGGATTGTACTGGATGCGGTCGGCGCTCTTGAACGTCGTCACGATCGCGGCCGGCAGCATCTGCATGAAAACGTACTCTGCGCCGTTCTTCTTGAGCCGCAGCAGTTCCGTCGTCAGGTCCACGGTCTTGGGCGGGAATTCCTCGATGGAGACGATGTTGATGTTGTTGGCCTTTGCGTATTCCCGGCTGGGCTTGTGGATGGAGCGTCCGTAGGCGTTGTTGTAGGTGAGGAGCCCCACTTTCGGGGGCTCGCTCCCCCTGTGAATGGACTTGATGTACTCGAGCACGGCGGCGCAGTCGAGCCTGTAGCTCCCGAAGGGAAGGAACATGTAGTCGATAGGTTTCTCCAGCAGCTCCCAGCTCGTGGAGTAGTTGATCGTGGGGATCTTGTAGCCCTGGACGAGCGGCTTTGCCGCCAGCCCCTCGCCGGCCCCCCAGGTGAGGATCATGTCGACCCTGTCCTGGATGGCGAACTTCTTGACCGCCGCGACGGCCTCCGGCACCTTGTAGCCCGTGTCGACGAGGATCAGGTCCAGGGCGCGCCCCCCGACGCCGCCCTTGACCTCGTTGACGTAACGCAGGTAGTCCTGCGTCCCCCTCGCGTGGTACTGGCCCCAGGTGGATGCCGGGCCGGTGAGGTTGATGGCCGCTCCCACCTTGATGGGCATTGCCGCCGGGGACGACACGGGCAGCGCCATCAACGCCGCCGCCACAAGCCCCGCCATGACGTTCGAGATCGATCCCTTCATCGTGCTTTCCTCCCCTGAACAGAAAAAAGGCCGTGATCGTCACGGCCCGGTTCATAAAAAAAGGCCGTGGGCAGCTTTGGTCTGCCCACGGCCCGGTTGATCCTTTTCGGTCAGGCGCTATGGGCAGACCTCCCTAAAGAAGCCGAAAAAGCCGAAAAAAGCGAAAGCGCTGCCCATCTCGAAATGCCTGTACATGGATTGCCTCTTGAACGAGACTACTACCCGATCGCGACAGGCCCTGTCAACATTTTTTTTCGTCCTGTTTCGCGTTTATTCCCGACGGGTGTTTCCGGCCCGTTTCTTGCTCGGTTCGATTGCCTGAAGGGCCTATCTGTGGTAGAAGGGACCGTCATCGATTCAGGAGCCGATCATGAACCGATCCATCTTCAGGGAATACGACGTCCGCGGGCTGGTCGAACAGGACCTGCAGCCCGATCTCGTCGTCAAGCTCGGCCGCGCCGTGGGCACCTATGCGGCGCAGCGCGGGGTCAAGACGATGACCCTCGGCCGGGATTGCCGGCTGAGTTCCCCCGCCCTTTCGGCAGGAATCAAGGACGGTCTCCTGGCCTCGGGGATCGACGTGATCGACATCGGCACCTGCGCCACGCCGGTCCTGTACTTCTCCGTGCGCCACCTCGAAACCGGGGGCGGCGTCATGGTCACGGGCAGCCACAACCCCCCCGAGTTCAACGGGTTCAAGATCTGCGTCGGCCCCGACACGATCTACGGCGAAGAGATCCAGGCCTTGAGGGACCTCATCGAGAGGGGCGCGTTCCGGTCCGGCAGCGGAAGGGCCTCGAGCCGGGACATCACGAAGGCCTACCTCGACACCCTCTACGAAAACGTGACGGTGCGCCCCGGCCTGCGCGTCGTCCTCGACGGCGGAAACGGGGTCGGCGGGACCTTCGCCGTGCCCCTCTTCGAGCGCTTCGGCTGCAAGCTGACGTGCCTTTACGCCGACATGGACGGCCGCTTCCCGAACCATCACCCGGACCCGACGGTGCCCGAGAACCTTCGCGACCTCATCGTCCAGGTCCGCCGGACAAAGGCCGACGTGGGGATCGCCTTCGACGGCGACGCCGACCGCATCGGGGTGGTCACCGACCAGGGGGACATCCTCTGGGGCGATGAGCTGCTGCTGCTTTTCTCGCGGTTCATCCTGAAGGACCGGCCGGGGGCCGCCATCATCGGCGAGGTGAAGTGCTCCCAGCGGCTCTACGACGACATCGCCGCCCGGGGAGGCAGGCCCATCATGTGGAAGGCGGGCCACTCGCTGATCAAGGGAAAGATGAAGGAGGAGAAGGCGGTGCTGGCAGGCGAGATGAGCGGCCACCTTTTCTTCGCCGACCGCTACTTCGGTTACGACGATGCGATCTACGCCGCGGCGCGCGTCCTGGAGATCCTCTCCCGCACCGACGAGAAGCTCAGCGACATCCTCGCCGATGTCCCGAAGACGGTCACGACGCCCGAGATCCGCATCGACTGCCCCGACGAGATCAAGTTCGACGTCGTGCGCGACGTGACGGAGGTGTTCCGCAAGAGCCACCGGATCATCGACACCGACGGGGTGCGGATCCTCTTCCCCGACGGCTGGGGTCTCATCCGGGCCTCGAACACCCAGCCCGTCCTCGTGCTGCGTTTCGAATCCTCCACGGCGGACATGCTCGAGCGGATCCGAGCCGTGACGGAGGCGGAACTGGAAACGGTGCTGTCGCGCTACCGCGCGACGTCCCGCAGCGTGTCCGGGTGACGATCATGCGCACCGGCAACCGGATCTCCGCATTCCTTCTCGCCGTCACGATCGCGGCCTCCTTCGCGCTCGCGCAGGGGATCGCATGCGCGAAGGACCCGCAAGCGCCCCGGCTCAAAAAGATCCTCGTCGGGGACACGCCGCTGTGGGTCGAGGTGGCCGACACCCTGGAGAAGCAGGAGCGGGGTCTCATGTTCCGCCGCTCCCTTCCCGATAACGAGGGGATGCTCTTCATCTACAAGGAGCCCATCGAGATGAGCTTCTGGATGCGCAACACCTTCCTTCCCCTCGACATCGCCTTCATCGGAGCCGACGGGCGGATCCTCAACATCCACCAGGCGCGCCCGCTGGACGACAGCGTCCTGTACCGCTCGGCCGGCGCCGCCAAGTACGTCATCGAGACCAACCAGGGCTGGTTCTCACGCCACGGGATCGGTCCCGGCGACCGGGTCACCCTCCGGTAAAGCCGGACCTGTCCGCGCAGGGCCTGAAAAAAAGGCGCGCTTCCTGCGCTTTTGTTTCGTTCCGCCCGGGTTTGCGGAAGCTATTCCTTCTTTGCCTTCTTCGCAGGCTCCTTCTTCTCCTCCGGCAGCCGCGAGCGCCAAAGGGTGAAGAACGCCTGCGCCTGCTCCGTCACGAAGGCCGACCACTGCTGCATGAACCGGTCCGAGATCTCCGTGAAGGCGGCCATGGCGGCATCGGGCTTCTCGCCTTCGGACACCGCGGATTTGCATGCCTCCCCCATCTTCTGCATGCTTTCCATCCATGTCTGCCAGATCTTCGAATAGCCTTCGAACCAGTTCTTCGAGAAATTCATGAACTCGTCGCCGGATGCGGGGGCAGGGCCGGGCTGCATCGCGGTGAACATCCTCTGCCACTTCGCGAAGGCCTCCTCCCACGCTTCCCTGCCCGGGGGCTGGCCGCCCGCGCCGAACATCTTGAAGGGCTGCGCGTACATGTCGAAGAGCTCGTTGTAGGATCCGCTGAAGGCCTCCGTCCATTTCTTGAGCATGTCCTCTTGCTTCTCCGCAGCCGACCCTTCGCCGACTTCCGTCCAGGCCCTGCTCATCCGGTTGTACATCGCCATCCCCTTGGACAGCAGGTCGAGGGAGTCCTTGGACCACTTCGCGTAGAGATCGGTCAAGGGCTTCATCTGGTCGGCCATCTCGCTTGCCATAACACACCTCCCTTTGGCTATCGGATTGCCCGGCTCGCACCGCCGGTTCCGGTCGAGCGCCGCGCGCGGGCCGGCTCTTGCTTCAACACGTCAGGAGTTGATTTCTCTGTTTCGGGGGGACGCGATGGGCCGTTTCGCCTGAAGCCCGGAAGCCTGCATTCGACGGCCCTTCATGAGATGCCGTGAATCCGTATGGGTGTAAAACTATACGGAATCCATCGGTACGTCAACCGAAAAGTACTCTGCGCAACCTGGGAGTTCAATCTCGATCGGAGATAGCGAAGTTATGATACCCGCACGGAGGGATGCAAAAACGAGGGACATGAGCCCGAAAACCTTTCGGTCCGGCCGCGCACGGCCGCAGATAGCGGTCACAAGGATCACAATGAGAGGCGCCGCAAGAAGCGTCGGGATCCCCCTCGTCGGCGGCACAGGATCGCCGATCGCCTCGGTGAACCCGCAGAGTGCGGCGCCGCGGGACGTACGCAGCGAAAGCCCGATACCCAAATCGATTTGCCATCCCCGCTTTTTCAAGATGTGCCCCTGCGCAAGAGGATCGCATGGAGAAAAATGCGGCTCATCGACGGGCGACCAGGAGAGGCATGAGAGCAAACAGCCCGAGCATGACGAAGTAAACGGTTCCCGACAAAGGATCCCGATTCGCGTAGTACTCGCTTATCGACATGCCCCGAAGCCATAAGACGAGCGTAAATTCGACGGTCAACAGCAGACAGAGGGCAATGAGACCCATCCCTGATCTGCTGTAGATATTGGACGACAAGGCAAGTCTCCGGACAACCCATCGTGCCGATGCAATTGTGACGGCCAGCATCAAAGGAGTCTCCATCAGTTCGGCCCTTCTCTCGCCAAACTGCGGTACAAGCCACAGGATGCGAATCGTTCCAAGAATGAACCCCGCACCAAACACAAGCGCAAAATAGAGAAAGCCTGATTGAAGAATCCGCATGATCGGTTCACCTCACTATTCCCGGTTGAGATATCGCAATGATGGATGACCGACAATCCGTCTTTTTGTTCCGTATGCCAGGAAGCACGTGGTCCCGGCTCGGCGGCTAATCGAACTCGATCCGGTAGTAGAGGTTCGCGCCGGTCTGGGCCCCCGCCTTGCTTTCCACCTCCCATCTCCGGGACGGCGTGTATCGCAGGGTGACGTAGTAATCCTCGTTGAACAGGGAACGGCCGTAGCTGATGTACAGGTTGGGCTGCAGGTGCCTGCCCAACGTGACGATCGACTGGGTGGTGCTCCCCACCGTTGCGGACTTCATCTCCACCGTGTCCGGCCCGAACCGGCGTCTCAGCTGGCTCAGCGCCGATTCCGACCCGCCGCCCGACAGCAGGGCCTCGGCCGCCGCGCCGAGCATCGCCGACTGGGCCCCGTCTCCGCCTGCCCGCCGGCCCAGGACGATGTAGCTCAAGACATCGACGTCGGGCATGGCGGGCTCCGAGTAGAGTCTCACCAGCGGTGCAAGCGGGGTTCCCGTGACGATGACCCCCGCCCTGACCTTCCTGAACCGTCCCAGGGACTGCCCGGCCTGGTCGGGCCGTTCCTCCACGGTGCGCAGCGCCAGCACGTCGAGCCTCGGGCGGTCCGCGGGCCCCCCTTCGAATAGGATGCGCCCGCGATGGATGTTGAGGCTGACACCCCTCGTGTTGTATGTGCCGTCCTTGAGGCGGATCTCGCCGGTGGCCTTCACGGCGTCGAGGGAGCTGGCCGAGACCAGCACGTCCCCCTCCAGACGCGCATCCACGCCCTCGGCCTTCACGAACGAGCGGTCCCCGAGAACGACCCGAACCTCCATGTCGACGGGAATGGGACGGCCCTTCTCTTTCTTGCGGCCCTCGCCGACCCACACCACATCCTTGCTCGGCCTGATCACGGCCTTCTTTTCGCCGCCCCGGATGAGCAACTCCGGAATGACGATGCCGCCCCGAACCTTGAGCGCCTTCGGCGCGCCCTCGAACGTGAGGTCGGGGCTTGCCAGCATCTCCATCTCGGGCAGCCGCACGGTCTGGAACCGCTCCCCTGAAAGTCTCGCCTCGACGTGACGGATCCCGCGGTCCCCGAGCCTCAGGGTACCGCTGCCTTCGATACGGCCGGGGCCGGAGACCGCTTTAAACGAGATCACGCGGATCTCCCGGTCTTCGAACCGAGCCTCCATCGTCACATCGCTCACCCGGATCCCCATGGCGGGCAGGGTCGCCCCTGCCTCTCCGACCTTCAAGGTACCGTTCACCCTCGGGCTGTCCCACGCGCCGCTGGCGTCGCCGTTCAGTTCGAGGTGCCCCCTGCTCTCCTGGACCAGACCCGGAAACAGGGCGCTCAGAACCCCCTTTTCCCGCATGTCCGCGCGGACGGTGAGCCGCACGGGCCCTCCCGCTTCGACGGAAGTCGGCAGCCTCGCCGGGACAGGCAGCCGGAAATCGGCCGCGAGGGTCCCGTGCTCGGAAAGCCGCAGATCGAGATCGCCGCTCAGCGTCTGTTCCCGCCACGCCCATCGCAGCCGGGCCCTCTCGGCCTTCGCGGTGAGACGGCCCTTTTCGTCCCTCAGGGAGAAGACGCCCCCGATCAGCCTCACCTCTCCGGCGGCATCCACGTGCGAACGGGGCAGCAGCCTTCCCGCGGCCGTCCCCGACAGGGAGCCCGTCATGTCGAGCGAATCCGGCAGAAGCGGCTTGAAAAAGGCCGCGTCGAGCCCGTCCGCCGAGATCCGGAAATCGCCCCTGTCCGGCAGTCCGAACCGTGGCGGCTCCGGCGAGTGGACCCGCCCGTCCACGCGGCCGGAAGGACCCAGGTCCGCTCGCACTTGCGCCGCGAGGCCGCTTTCATTCCAGTCCAGTTTCCCCGCGGCCTCCTTCACGTCGAGGGTCCGGGACCCCCGCTTCAGGCTTGCCGCAAGCGCCGCGACGGAGGAGACGGCCGTCCTGTCATTGCCTCTGAAATCCGCCTGGAGGCGGCCTTCCGTTCGCCCCCGGATCGGCCAGTCCGGAAGGACGAAGGCGAATCGGGCCAGGTTGATCTTCCGCCATTCCGCCGCGAGAAAGCCACGCCCGGGATCGCCGGATACGTCCATGGAGAAATCAAGGGATTCTCCTTCCCCGCCTGCGATGCGCAACGGGCCGACGCTGCGTCTGCCCGCGGAAATCGTCAGAGGCGCCGGGGCCTGAAGACCCCAGGGACCCTCCGCGTCGGTCCCCCTCAGCGCTTCGAGTGACCCCTTCCAGGCAGACTTCCCGTAGCCTCCCCGCAGGGTTGCCTCCATCTTTCCCGCGCCCGACTCGAGCAGGACCCGGATCGCATGATCCCCCACCGTGCCGGTGCTCTTCAGCTCTGCGATGTCGGCCCGCACAGGACCTACGGCAGGCCCCTTCAGGAATACCCGCGCCACGAGCCGCTGCGTCTTGCCGCTTTCGATCTCCGCGTCCGCCTCGGCGGCCGCGGCCTGGAACCCGTAAAGCGCAATCCCGCTGCCCCGGGCGGTCATCGCGCCGGACAGTCGCTCTTTTGCGTGGCGCACCCACCCGTTCGCACGGAGACGGCCGCGGCTCCCGGGAACGAGCGCGGAGGGGTCGCTCACCTGTACCCTCCAGGTCAGGCGCTCCTCGAGGGCTCCCGCCGCGTGCAGCTCGAAGCCCGTGCCCTGCAGGAAGAGCCTTTCGAGCTTGAGCATCCCGGTTTGCCACCTCGCATCGACGTCACCTGCGAGGGCCCGGTCCTGCAAGCGGCTATTCAGGAGGCGCCCCTTCACACGTCCCTCGAGGATTCCCGCTCCGGGCAGCCGGGCGGACCCCTCGATGTCGAGGTTGACCGTGCCCCTCAGCCCGGGGTCGATCGCTGCAGGATTCAGGTTTCTTGCCCGGAGGGAGCCGGTCCATGATACGTGCCTGCCCCATGCCCCCCGGAGCTCGCCCTCGACGGCGCCGCCCAGGACGCGGCCCGTGAGCCTCGTCACCCGGATCCCATCGAGGGTGCCCGAGAGGTCGCCGGACAGCCGGGCCTTGCGCCATGCTTCGCCGCGGTTCTCCAGGGCGATGCTTCCTTCGTACCGTTCGGGACTGCCCCCGACGTCGATCCTTCCCGTAAGGTCAAGCGCGGGGACCCAGCTCACCCCCTCGACACGGAACGATCCACCGGCGAGGATCTTCTCCGTCGAGACATCCACCTGCCCTTCGGCGGTTACGAACGCCTTCCCCTCCCCATCCATCCACCTGAGGTTCCGGAAATGCACGGCCTTCCGGGTTAGGCCCACCTTGCCTTCCGCTCGGTGCCTCACCCTTTCGCCCGACGAAATGCTGAGGGAGACAGGTCCTGAGATCTGCTCGGGCGCTGTCCCTGTTGCGAGATCCGCCTTCAGGGCCCACGCGTCGAACTCTCCGGACCCACGTTCCGTCCTCACCGTCAGATCGGCCTGAAGGGAGGGGAACAGGAAGCCCGCCCGCACGCCGCCTTCGATCTTCGCATCGGGCAGACGAATCGCGAGGTCCCGGACAGCCAGCACAGAGCCGCGGTCCCAGCTCACACCGCAGCGAATCTCGCGGACGACGGCGGGGTCCTTCCCGGGTTTGCGGTAGGTGACCTCGCCGACGTGGAACTCGCGGATGCCGCCACCGATCGCCGCGATCGGCCAAGGGACCCGGGGCCAGTCAAGATTGTAGGGCGGTGCGCTCCCGGGGCTCTCGTCGTCGATCACGACGCCCTGCACATCCATCTCATCCAGCCGCACCGAGGCGGACGCCAGGTGCCGAGCCTGCAGGCGCAGCCGCACCGAGGAGACCCGGGCTTCCCCGGCAGGCCAAACCACGCGGAGTCCTTCGAGGGTCATCTCGCGGGCCAGTTGCCCCTCGATCCGCTCCGCCTCGACCGTCACGGGCAACAGGCGGAAAAGGGCCGTCACCGCGAAGCGCGAGCCTGCGGAGGTGAAGACCAGCCAGTACGCCGCAGCCGCCGCCGCGAGGGCGAGAGCCAGGACGGACAGGCCGATGATCGGGCGTTTGCTCAAAACTGCACCCCCACGGTGAAATGGAACCGGTACTCCGGGTCGGACACCCCGACCTGGCGGGCGATATCGAGACGGATAGGGCCTACGGGCGTGTAGTAGCGGATGCCCAGCCCGGCGCCCTGGGCGACGTCAAGGGTATCCAGATCGTTGAAGGCGTTCCCCGTATCGTAGAATGCGGCCACTGCCCAGTTCTCGCCGATGGCCCGCTCCAGTTCGATGCTCCCGACAAGCAGGTGCTTGCCGCCCAGCACGTCGCCCCGCGAATCCTTCGGTCCCAGCGACTGGTAGGCGTACCCCCGCACGCTGTTGTCGCCGCCCGTAAAAAACCGGAAAGGGATCGGGATATCCAGGAAGTTGCCGTTCATGGCCGTCGCCCCCGCCTGCCCCCTGGCCTTTACGGATACCCTCTGCGGCAAGGGGACGAGGATATTGATGGATCCCAGGAACTGTGCGAAGCCGACGCCGGAGCCGAACTGTTGCGTCGTTCCCCTCGCCTCGAGCCTGTAGTGAAGCCCACGGGTCGGGCGGATGAGACTGTCGTAGCGGCTCTCGGAGAATCGGAGGCCCGGGACGAGGAGGAAGGTGCTGGTCGTGTCGCCGCCGGCCGTGGAATCCTCCTGCTGAAGCTGGAGGTAGACCGAGCCGAGCCGACCCCGTCCGAAACCCCTCGCCCTCTCCACTTCGGCGGAAACGGATTTGCTCGTGTAGCTCACCGTGTCTTCCCTCTGGGCGGACAGGCGGGCATGGGTGCTGCTCCTGAAGTCCGTGCCGCCCGGGAAGACGTAACGCAGCGCCGCCCCCTGGAGGCGCTGGCTGAGGTTCAGCTCGCTCTCGAGCTTCTGCGCGCTGTCCAGCACGTTGAGATCCTCGTACCGGAGGGAGAACCCCGGCCCGTAGTCCGTGGTGTAGCCTACGCCCGCGCGCACGATCTTCTGCGGCAGCGGGTCGAGATCCACGTTGACGGGCACCGTGTGACCCTCCGCCGAAGCCCTGTCGGGATGGATGACGACGGACCGGAAACGCTGGGCAGTTCCGAAGTTGATCTGGGTCTGCAGGATCTTTTCGCCCGAATAGGCGTCCCCCGGCCTGAAATCGAGGAAGGTCTCGAGGAACGGCCGCGGGTATCGGGGCGCCCCGAAAAACCGCACTTCTCCGAAGCGGTAAGGATCGCCCGTCTCGAGGGCGAGGTCGATCTCGGCTGTCGACGCGGCCGTATCCACGCGGATCGTGTGAACCGGGAAATGCGCGTCCAGATACCCCTTTTCGAGGGCCTTCGCCTGGAGCCCCCCCTTTGCCCGCACGTAGACGTCGTGGCGAAGAACCTGCCCCGGGCGCAGGGGAAAATCGGAGGCCGCCTGCGCGAGCTCCCCGTCCATCGCCCCGGGCCCCAGCACCCTCACCCGAACGGCCGTCAGGCGCACAGGCTCCCCCGGATCGACGCGGACCGTCAACCGGTACACGCCCTCTTCCGGGATATCCATCCGCGTGGAGATGACGGGCCTGTAGTATCCGAAAGCCTCCAGCGCCTCCCGGGTCTTCCCCGGCGCCTGCCGCTCGAATCGCTCCAGCCACAGCCTGTCCACCCTGCCTTCCTGAACGAGGGCGGGCGGGACGGCCAGGGCCGCCTCGACGTTGGCCTGCTCTTTTCCCGAGAGGCCCTCGACGACGACCCGCACGGACTCGGCTGCCGAGGCTCCCGAGAACTCAACGGCCACGAGCGCAATCGAAAGCAGGAACGTGCAGAACCACAGCGCCGCCGGTCTGCCCTTCGGGACGATGGACGTCCTGTTCGATCCTGCTTGATGGAAAGCCATGGCTACCCGGAAGGGGGCTTGCGCCCGCCCGGATCGGGTTCCGCACCCGCTCCGGAAGATGGGCCCAAGAGGCCCGGAAACATCGAGGCGGCAAGACCGTCTCATCAGCTCAACCTGCCGATTGACGAACAGGCGGGCTGTTGCCCGAATCGATTTTCGTGCGCAGACGATCGGACAGGATTCCGGATAGCGAAGTCAGATGCGTTTTCGGTCACCGCTCTCCGCGAAGCGAAACGTCCGCAGCGCAAACCGTTGGAGCCCGCAGGGCGAGATTTTGCGTCTGCAGTGCAGCGAGCGTCAGAGCGGTCGAAAACCGTCTGTTCGCAGGAAGAATCCCGTCCGAACGGCCTTGGGCAACAGCCTGCAGACCCGTGACCCCTCATCCCGCTTTGGAGTCGAGAACGAAAAAGGGGGGCGGACACACTGTCCCCCCCTTCAGGTCCTGGTCGGGGCGGCAGGATTTGAACCTGCGATTGCTTTCTAATATATTGTATTTATTGACTTATTTCCAGCCTTCTCCGCTTCTGCAACCCAAATGCAACCAACCCCTGCAACCGCAACCCTGCAACCGGGGTTGCAACCGCGGTTGCAGAGGTTGGCGTATGGTTCAATGTGGCGCATGAGGTTGAAGGGCTGCGCGGAAGCTCGAACTGTCGACGGGGGGGCGGAATAACCCGGCGGGCGCAGCCCACTGCGACGACTCGGTCCTGCTCGCCGAAAGTCCAGCAGCAGAAGGAGAAGCGCCCTTCTAAAGGCGCAAGGCGGACTGGCGGAACGCAGTTCACTTTACGCTCTGCCGGAACACCGCATAATGATAATCTGTGAACTCTACTGCAAACTCCTGCTCAAGCGCTTCTCCCTTATACAGGGCGATGCTCAACGGGCCGATTCGGTTCTCGAGATCCGCGTGGCTGCCGTCGAATATATCGACTGCGTTCACCCTGCGTCCCTCCACGGCCACACCGTAACCCTGGGACTCGAGTTCGGCGACGACGACGCCAAGGGCGCTGTTATCGGCATCCTCTTCGAGTGCGGTAAAGATTTTCTGGATGTTCATAACGACGCTCCTATGAGACTGATCGGACAAAAAGCTCGCCGGTTGATTTTCCGGACGATAAAAGCGGACTATTCCTCAAGAAACGAAACGATTACAGAACGGAGGGAGCCCGGGTCTTTCGTCCGGCATTCCCAGATGATAAGCGTTCGCCATCCCAGAAGATCCAACTCCCGTTGGCGCGCCTTGTCTCGTCTAACGTTTCGTTTGATTTTCTCCTTCCAGTAGACTGTGTTTGTTTTCGGCGCCCGGCTTCCTCTATTGCAGTCATGCCCATGCCAAAAGCAACCATGGACGAAGATCGCTTTTTTCCTGCCGGGAAACACAATATCAGGCTTTCCGGGGAGGTCCTTGCGGTGGAGGCGAAATCGGTAGCCAAGCCTGTGAATTAAAGAACGGACG
>MVQS01000303.1 GCA_002067855.1 Syntrophaceae bacterium PtaB.Bin038 | reverse complement strand
CGCCCGGAACCGGCGTTGAACAATCCCGCATTCTCATGCGTGACCCTTCACACGGGATACGGTTTGCCTTGACGGAAACGGGGAAAAAGTTTATGGATTCGGCCGGCGGGCGGAAGGAAGCCCCCGAGCCGGAACAAGGGGGATCTCGCGCGCTCCTTCGGGCCGGGGAAGGGCTTGGTGCCTGGGGCGGGAATCGAACCCGCACAGTACGAGGTACCGAGGGATTTTAAGTCCCTTGCGTCTACCAGTTCCGCCACCCAGGCCGTGCGGTAAGTTTCGGCATTTATAGTATTTTCGCATCGCGCTGTCAAGAAGCGCGGCGGCGGGGGCAGCACATGCAGGAAGTCGACATCCTCATCGAAGGCGGCACCGTTCTGACCCTCGACGACGCCGACACGATCCTCCAGGCGGGCTCCGTGGCCATCCGGGGCGACCGGATCGAAGCGGTCGGCCCCCGCGCCGACATCGCGAACCGCTACAGGGGCCGCAGGGTCATCCCCGCGGAGGGCCACGTCGTGATGCCGGGCCTCGTCAACGCCCACACCCACGCCGCCATGACCTGCTTCCGGGGCATCGCCGACGACCTGGAGCTGATGGAGTGGCTCCACAAGTACATCTTCCCCGCCGAGGCGAAGAACGTGGACGCCGAGCTTGCCTACTGGGGCAGCCTGCTGGCCTGCGCAGAGATGATCCGCTCGGGGACGACGTGCTTCTGCGACATGTACATCTTCGAGGACGAGACGGCCAGGGCGGCCTGTCTCGCCGGGATGCGGTGCCTGCTGGGCGAGGTGCTCTTCGACTTCCCCTCCCCCAGCTTCAAGACGCCCGACGAGGGGCTGGCCTGCACGGAGGCCCTCATCCGAAAGTGGGCGGGCCATGACCTCGTGCGGATCACCGTGGAGCCCCACGCCCTCTACACGTGCTCGCCGGATCTTCTGAGGAAGTCCAAGGCGCTGGCCGACCGCCACGGGGTCCCCCTGTCGCTGCACCTGCTGGAGACCAAATCGGAGCGCGAGGGCCTCATGGAGAAGCTGGGCACGAGCCCCGTGCGGTTTCTGCGGGACACGGGCCTGCTCGATGAGAACCTCCTGGCCTTCCACTGCGTCTGGCTCGACGAGGCGGACATCGAGATGATGGCCCGCGCCGGGGCGAAGGCCGTCCACAACCCGGAGAGCAACATGAAGCTCGCCTCGGGGGTGGCCCCTGTGCCGGCCCTGCAGGCGGCCGGGGTCACGGTGGCCCTCGGCACGGACGGCTGCGCCAGCAACAACAACCTCGACATGCTCCAGGAGATGGACACGGCGGCCAAGCTCCACAAGGTCTCGCGGCTCGACCCCACGGCGATGAGCGCGAAGACCGTGCTGCGGATGGCGACGGTGGACGGGGCCCGGGCCCTGGGCCTGGGGGCCGCGGCGGGCAGGCTTAAGCCGGGCATGAAGGCCGACGTGATCACGCTGGACTTCAACCGGCCCCACCTGACGCCCCTCTATCATGAGGAGTCGCACCTGGTCTACTGCGCCTCGGGCGCCGACGTGGACAACGTGGTGATCAACGGGCGCCTCGTCATGGAGAAACGGCGGATCCTCACCTTCGACGAGGGGGAGGCCATGGACCGCGTCAACGCCATCGCCCGGCGCATCCGGGCCAGCCTCGGGATGTGAGGGGATACGGAATGGCGTCACCGCAGCCGATGCGGTGGGAATCTCGGGCGGCTCGATCCTCTTTGCCTGCGCCCGCCGCGACGCCCCCGCGGTCATCCCCGGGGAGACCCTGAACGCCTCGGGCTGTCTCGTCATGCCGGGCCTCGTCAACACCCACACCCACCTGCCCATGAGCTGCTTCCGCGGGCTGGCCGACGACCTGCCCCTCATGGAGTGGCTCCACGGGCACATGTTCCCCGCCGAGGCGAAGCACGTCAACCGCGAGATGATCCACCGGGGCGCCCTCCTGGCGATGGCCGAGATGATCCTCTCGGGGACGACCACCTGCTGCGACAGCTACTTCTACGAGAGCAGCGTCGTGCAGGCCGCCGTGGAGGCGGGCGTGCGCATCGTGGCGGGCCAGGGGTTCATCGACTTCAGGCCGCCCGATGCGGAGGAGCTTCGCAGGAAGGCCGCGGCGGCGGAGAGATTCATCGCGAAGTGGGGCCCCCGCGCCCCCATGGTCACCCCGTCCCTGTTCTGCCACTCGGCCTACACCTGCGACCCGGAGACGCTGCGGACGGTGAAGCGCGTCGCCGATGGGGCCGGCGTCCTCTTCATGATGCACCTGTCGGAGACGAGGGAAGAGGTGGAGATCATCGGCTCGCGCTACGGGGCGAGGCCCGTGCATCACCTCCGCTCGCTCGGGGTCCTCGGGGGGAAGTGCGCGGTCGTCCATGGGGTCTGGCTCGACGACGACGAGATGGACATCCTCGCGGAAAGCGGCACGGGCCTCTGCCACTGCCCCGAGAGCAACATGAAGCTCGCCTCGGGCATCGCCCCGGTCCCGGCACTGCTCGCCCGCGGCGTGGCCGTGGGCCTGGGCACGGACGGCTCGGCCAGCAACAACGACCTGGACATGCTCCTGGAGCTCGACACGATGGCGAAGCTCCACAAGGTGGCGACCATGAACCCGACGGCCATGGACGCCGAGACGGCGCTGCGGATCGCCACGATCGGGGGCGCGCGGGTGCTGGGCCTCCAGGGACTCATCGGGACGATCGAGCCCGGCAAGCGGGCCGATCTCATCGTGATCGACCTGCGCCGGCCGCATTTGACCCCCCTGTACCACCCCTGCTCCCAGGTCGTCTACGCCTGCCGGGGAAGCGACGTGAGGGACTCGATCATCGACGGCAGGATCGTCATGAGAGACCGTGAGCTGCTGACGCTCGACGTGCAGAGGGTGATGGACGACGTGCGCGAGATCGCCGAGCGGGTGAAGAAAGATGAAGGCCGCGCGTGAACGGCCGGATGCCGACGGGGTCTTCAGCGAGAATGCAAAGCGCCCGCAGGCTCACCCGACGGGCGCAAGCAGGGTCAGCACCCCGAGGACGACGAACAGCGCCGCCGCCACCCAGCGCATGAGCTTCATGTTGACCCGCTGCGCGAGGGTCTCTCCCATCCAGACGGCGGGGATGTTCGCGAGCATCATGCCCAGCGTCGTCCCCAGGACCACCGCGACCAGCGAATCGTAGCGGGCCGCCAGCGCAATGGTGGCCAGCTGGGTCTTGTCGCCCATCTCCACCAGGAAGAAGGCGACGAGCGCGGCCATGAAGACGCCGGCATCGCGGATGTTGCGTTTCTCCTCCAGTTTGTCCGGGATCAGCGCCCAGGCGCCGAAGGCGAAGAAGGAGACGGCGACGACCCACCGGAGGGTCTGCGGGGAGACGAGGCCCGCCAGCCACGCGCCGAGGTACCCCGCGGCGAAATGATTGGCCAGGGTGGCAAGGAAGATCCCGAGGATGATCGGCCCCTTGCGCTTGAACTTCGCCGCCAGCACAAAGGACAGCAGCTGGGTCTTGTCGCCCATTTCCGCCAGCGTCACGACCAGGGTCGAAATGAGTAGGGCTTCCACGCGTTCCGCCTCCCAGGGAAGGAATTCAGCCCCTCGATCCGAGAGGCCCCGGGAATCGCCAGGGAGGCCGACCCATAAAAAAGCGAGGCCCCGGCATGACGATTCGTCACACTAAAGGTCTCGCTAATCGGCTTTCGCCAACGGCAAGGCCAGGCGGTCTCCCGCCAGCATGTTGACCTTGCCTCTCTAACTACTCCCCTTTAGAACTGCGGTCTTCTTAATACGCCCCGCGCCGGATGTCAATCCCCAAATGCCCCGGGGTGCCGGGCCGGGGTGCCGTCGAAGCGGGACCCTCCCGCTCACCAGTCGATCCCCTTGGACTTCAAGTACACCTGCATCTCCCTGAGCCCCAGCCTTGCCGCCCGCTTCATGTCCTCCAGGGCCCGGTCCCTTTCCCCCTGCAGCCAGCACAGGGACGCCCGGTTGCAGCAGGCCCTCACGTACTGCGGGTCCACGGCGAGGGCGCTGGAGTAGTCCTCGAGGGCCCTGGAATACCGGCCCGCCTTCTCGTGGGCGACGGCCCGGTTGAAGTAGATCTCCGGGCACCGCGGGGCGCCCTCGAGGGCCCTGGTGTAGTCGCTGACGGCCCGCTCGTAGTTCCTCACGGCGAGATAGGCGTTCCCCCGCCTAAACGCGGCGACGGCCTCGTCGGGGATCATGCCGCCCGATTGCTCGATGCGTGCGTCCGCCTCGGGCCCGAAAACCGGGGGGTTGATCTGGATCTCGGCGATGCTCTCGGGCGAGGGGTCGCGCGCGGACCACCCGTTTCCCGTTTCCCGCCCGGGGGCTGCGGTCTTCGAGTCGAGTCCCTGGATGTCGGCGAGTCTATCTTTCATGACGAACCTCGGCAAACGGCAAAAGGCGCATGGCTCAGGGCAATGAAAAAGGGGCAGCCCGGGCTCGCGTCTTCCGGGGATGCATCGTGAGAATCTTCAGGAGGGGAAAAAGGGAAAACATCTGCGAAGGTCGCTCCAGCGGGCCGCAACGCATTCTGCGGGCACCACGGCGACAGAAACCGCGGCGCAGAGGCCCTGCCCCGGTCAACCGTTTGAAAAGACAGGCATTGCTGCGGAACCCCCGATGCCGGCCTTCCCCTCCGTCGGCCGCATCGCGTTCTCATCATAGCCCGTCCGGCCCGATCCGTAAAGCGAAAAGACGGCCCGGGGTTGCCCCCCCGCCCATTTTGCTGTAGAGGATTCCCATCGCCGCACACCGGCGCAGGAGGGAGGCCATGGCTATCGTCACGTTCCGGTCCGAGTCGATCCTCAGGGAGGGGCTTTCCGTGGAGAACCGCGCGGGCAAGTTCACGGTCCTCATGGACGAGCCCGAGACGCTGAGGGGGACCGACACGGGGATGAACCCCGTGGAGATGCTGCTGTGCTGCCTCGGGGCCTGCCAGTGCATCGTGGCGCGGCTCTTCGCCAGGGCCCGGAAGATCCAGGTGCAGGATTTCCGCGTCGAGCTGGAGGGCGATCTCGACCCGGACGGGTTTCTCAGGGGCAGGGACGGCGTCAGGGCGGGGCTCCAGGAGATCCGCTACACCGTCCACATCCGGACGGACGCGGACGAGGAGAAGGTCCGGGAATTCATCGAGTTCGTCAAGAGCCGCTGTCCCGTCAACGACTCCCTGCTCGGGCACGTCCCCATCGTGCAGAAGGGGATCGTCATCGATAAGTGAGGCCGCGCTATCCCCCCGGCGGGTCGCGAAGGGCCGCGTTGGGGTTCACGTGGGGGTCCCGGGCGCATGCCGGGCAGTAGTAGGCGGGCCAGACGCACCCGCACCCCGAGCCGATCAGTTCGAACTGCGCGCAGGTCTCGCACACCCCCGCCCCGCACCCGAGGCAGGGGGCGAAGACGATTTTCAGGCTGCAAGTCCCGCACGTCGCCTTCCGCGGTTCCACGCACGATTCCTTTCCCGTTGCCGCGGCCGAACCGGCCGCCGGCGTTTGCAGGGATTCCCCCGCGCCGCGCGGGGCCCCCGGGCCGGTGCGCGGCATGCCCCTGCCGCCGGGCTCAGTGGGCCCTGGCCCGTTTCGCGGCGGTCGGCTTCTTCTCCTCGAACCTCTTGGTCCAGTCGCGGAACGCGATCAGGATCGTGTCCACGGCGCCCTCGATCCCCAGCTTCTCCGTGTTGATCACCAGGTCGTAGTTCAGGGGGTCCATCGAGTCGGCCTGGAAGTACTTCCGCACGAAGGCGATCCGGTCCGCGTCGCGCTTCTCGATGTACTTCTCGGCATCCGGGCGCGGGAGGTTGCGGATGCGCATCATGCTCTCGATGCGGTACTCCAGCGGCGCGATGACCTTGACCCGGAAGGTCGTCTCAGGCGGCAGGATGTGGCAGGCGCCCCGCCCCACGATGATCGCGTTGCCGTGCTTTCCGATCGTTCCGATGACCCTCGTGAGGTGCTTCAGGTAGTCGCTCGGCCAGAGGTGCCGGGAGACGAACATGGAGTTGACCCAGCTCTCCATGGTGGTCATGGCCTTCTCGTCGAGCGTCTCGACGACCTTGGTGCTCATCTTGGCGCTCTCCGCCACGTGCTGGATGATCTGCCCGGCCATGAGGTCCATCTTCGTCTTCAGGGCCAGCATCCGCGCGATCTCGCTGCCGCCGGCCCCGGCCTGCCGCGAGATCGTGATGGTGAACTCGTTGACGGGCTTCTTCTCGCGCTGCCACTTCTCCAGCTGTTCCTGGACGATCTTCGCCTCGACCTCGCTGTCCTTGATCTGCACGTCGCGCGTGTAGTCGGGACAGTTCACGTTGAACAGGGCGTCCGCCGTGATCTGGAACCGCTTCTGGCAGTTCTCCCGCCAGGCGCAGATGGAACATACTTTCCTGTCCAGGTACATGATCTCTCACCTCCTTCGGTTCGATAGAGGCATTCTCCCGTTTTCATGCGCTCGCCTGCCCCGCCTGCCGCCGGCCCTTCTTCTCGGCCGGCGCGCCGGCCTGCTCGGCCCCCCCGAGGGCCTCGAAGCCGCTGACGATGTCGAGAAGCTCCTCGGTGATCGTGCTCTGGCGCTGCCGGTGGAACTGCCCGAAGAGCTCCTCGAGGCGCTCCTCGATGTTCTTCTCGGCGCTCTGCATGGCCGCCAGTCGGCTCGCGTTCTCGCTGGCCAGCGACTCGGCGAAGGCCCGGTAGAGCGAGACGAACAGGTACTCGCGGATGAGGGCGCGGAAGATCGTCTCCCAGTCCATCGTGAACGTGGGGAGCGTGCGCGACTCCCACTTTCTCTTTTCCAGGTTCTTGAGCCACTCCCGGTCGATGGGCAGGAGCCTGAGGGTCTTCTGCCGGTAGTTCGCGCCGGAGATGTACTCGTTGTAGTAGAGGACCATGTTCTCGATCTGGCGCTTGAACCGCCAGTCCTCCAGCAGCGTCGTGATGTCCTGCACCATGGGGGTGATGCCGCCCGTCGA
>MVQS01000302.1 GCA_002067855.1 Syntrophaceae bacterium PtaB.Bin038 | reverse complement strand
CATGATGGCGATGCCCGAGGGGTTCACCACGGGCCCGTCGGAGGGGTACACGAACCCCAGGGGCTTCTTCTCCTTGATGGCCTTCAGGACGTTCTCCTCCAGAAGCATGGCCACGGAGAGCTGGCCCGAGAGGAGCTTCGTCTCCACGGCGCCGTTTCCGGGCTCGCAGGCTATGCGGTTTTTCCGAAGGGCCTCGAAGAAGGGCCAGCCGTGCTTGGTCGAGCGCACCAGGCCCGACGTCGCCGCAAATGCCGTCCCGGACAGAAGCGGGTTGGGCATTCCGACCCTGCCCGCCCACTTGGGGTCGGCCAGGTCCCACCAGGTCTTGGGGACGTCCTTGGCGGCCACGATGTTCTTGTTGTAGGCGATGCCGATGACGTTGATCCGCACGCCGGAGAAGTAGCCGTCCTTGTCGATCCACATGGGCAGGACGTATTTCGCGTTGGGGGACTTGTACTGCAGGAGCCGTCCCTCCCGCTTGAGGGTGAGGTAGTAGGCCGGGTCGGCGATCATGATGAGGTCAGCCATGGAAGAGCCCTGTTCGAACTCGGCCACCAGCTTCGCAATCACCTTCTCGGAGCCCCCGTAGAACCACTGCACGTCGAGTTCCGGGAACTCCTTCTTCAGAACCGGCTTGAGCTGCTCGATGATGTGCAGGTAGATGGAGCTGTAGATCATGACCTTGCCCTTCACCGGTTCCGCGGCGACGGCAGAGCCGGCCGACAGGATCGCAAGCAGGACCAGGCCCGCCGCCAGGACCGCCCATTTCGATCGTATGCGTCTCATCGTCCCTCCTCCTGATCTCTGTTTCGTAGAGTGGTGAGTCGGAATGTCACGGGCCGCACCGGGCACCGAACATTTCGAGCGACGCTCGCTGCCCGGCTTTTCAGCGCTGTTTCTATAAGGACAAATCCGGAGATTTGTCAAGACAAGTCGACGAGGTCTTCCCTGCCCATCCAGAAGAGCAGGTCCGAGAGATTCATCCGGGACCGCACAAAGGGGGAAAACGCCGCCGCCCAGCGGAGCTCCTGCTCCGATGTGGGCGGATCCGTCTGCCCCGGCCGGCAGGGGAGGCCCGATCTGTTCAGCAGGGGCTCCAGCTCTTCGGCCCGCAGGGTCAGGCGGGCAAGCTCCCGCCGAAGTTCGGGCCAGTCGCCCGCGAAGGGTTCGATCCGCCCGCGGGCAACGGCCCAGCGCCCGGACTTTGTCCTGTATTGCGCAGAGAATTCCGCCAGGGCGGCCTTCACCTTTTCCCCGAACGCAGCCGCCCCACCCGGCAGGGGAGCTGCAAGAAGCCTCTCCTCCAGGACCTTGAGGGCCGCCGTGGCGTCTCCCTCGCGCCAGCAAGCCCCCCGGAGGTCCTCCAGTGCCAGGAGGCGGTCGATCGTGCGGGCGCTCACGAGGGACCCGAGGGCGACCTGCTCCCCGTGGAAGACCAGTTCCCGGCCCGCCGTGAGCCTCAGGAAATCCAGGCCGTGGCTGATGACATGCTCGAAACCGGAAAGCGGTGTCGTCTCCCCGGCCGTGGACATGGAGATCCCCGCCATGGCCAGCGCCGCCGCGGTGCAGGCCGCGGCCTCGGGCGGCAGGGTCTCGCGCCGGAAGCCTGCGGCGGCAGCCCGGATTCCTTCGGCGAAGGGTTCCATGAGGCGGAAGGCCGACTCGTCGTAGCGCTCCATGACCCCGAGCCGATACCCCAGGAACCAGTCCCCGTAGGCGACAAAACGGGCCAGCAGGTCCCCGTAGCCCGCCCGGGACATCCTTGGCGGGGCGCACAGCAGGAAGGGCCTTACCCAGAAAGCGGCCGATACCGGCCGGGACTGCAGGGTCCGCTTTGCCCCGTGAAAATCGATGACGGCAAAGGCGGAGGTGAAGGCCGTCACGGTCAGGGCCGTGGGGATCGAGACGAAGGGGATCGGCACGTTCTCCATCTGAAGCGCGTGTTTCACCAGGTCGGTGATGCTACCCGAGCCGAGGACCACCGCCGCTGAGTCGTTGCCGTCCCGCACAACCCCCCGGATTCGCTCGAGGAAATCATGAGACGCGTGGAGATCCCCGGGAGGGGTGGAGAGGGCTTCGGATAGGTCCGTCCAGCGGTACGCGATACCGGCCGCACCCAGCAGGGCGCGGAACTCGCCGTCGATGTCCGCCCCCTTGGCCCCGCTGCATCTCTTGGCCGCGCCGTCGACGAAAATCCGGATTGTCCCGCCTTGAGGGATGGATTCCCGGTGCCAGAGGGCAAGGGCCTCGCGAAGATCGACCAGGGACTCTGCGTAGTGCAGGACGGGAACGAAAAGAGACTTTTCCGGGTCTCCTGTAATTCCTTCCCTGTCCAGAGCCTGTTGAAGGGTCTCGAACCAGCGGTTCATGGGATCGCGGCCTCGAGGGGTCGTAAGTTGGCGAATTGTAAACAATGGAGTGTCGAAAGTAAAGGGAACGGCAAAAAAGATTGTTCTTCTGCGGCAAATCCCTTACATTGATGCGTATCGTCCGGCTCCCCCGGATCTGTGGGGAACATCGAGGAGAGGGCCGGACGCCACAGGAGTGCCCGATGAGAAAGACCCCGAAAAAACCGCCCGCCCCCGCCAGACTGCCCGTGCAGGTGGATGACTGTCCCTGCACGCAGGTCCGCTGCCACCGCCACGGAAACTGCGTGGAGTGTATCCGCGTGCACCGCACGCGGAAGGAGCACATTCCCGAGTGCCTCCAGGACATGTTCCGCAACCGCATACGGGAACTGGCCGCGCTCGTGGAATACGACATCCGCGACCTCCGGCGGACACCCGCATACTGGGACGAGCGCCTGGGGAAGGAATCCACGGTCACCGGCCGCAAGAAGGCGACGTCCCCGGTGAAAGAACGGTACGGCAGGCGATCTGCGCCGGTCCGCAAGTAGCCGCCGGAGGCGGATCATTTTCTATGTTTCGTTTCTCCCTGTTGAACGGAACTTTCAACCCGGGGCCTTCGCGCGCCGCAAAAGCGTCCTCGAGATGACAGGCGGAATTTGCCAACAAGCTGTTTTGAATAGCGATTCACTTTTTTTTCACCCCCCGCCGCCCCCTGGCACGGGATTTTCAATAACAACGGCTAGCAAGATGGCCGTAACCGCAGAGAAACCGAATCGAGCGGCCCCTGGAGGAACCATGAGAACCGGAATGATCGCAGAACCCCGTTGCACCCTCTCCGACATCCTGGCTTTCAGCGCCTGGGGTTTCGTCATCGCCGCCGGCTCCCTTCTCTTTTTCTGGGTCGGGGTCCTCATCGACGGCGCGCTGAGCACCGAACCCTTCTTCATGCTGGGGCTCCTCATTCTGGCGGTTTTCCTCACGATCGGGCGGCTCTGGAAGAAGGCCTTTGCACTGAAGGATAGGATGCGCTCCGGGATGATCCCCGAGCAGGAGCGGAAGGTCCTGAGGCAGCTCGGGAAGACCGCGATTACTCCGCCCTGGAGACCATAGGACGGTACGGCCGAGCGACGCGGGGCGGGGAAAAGAGCGGGGCAGGCCGATACGGCCTGCCCCGCTTGTCGTTTTTTCCTCAGCCTGCGGGCCGCTTTACTTCACAAAGGGTGCGGGCAGCGGGAAGATCACACGTCCGAACACCGTGTTGCACACCACTGCGCCGGCGATGTAGATGCCGATCCAGCCCGATGCGATCAGGAGCCAGCCCACGATGGGCTTGCCGACGGCGGGGTCGATCTTGCCCAGGTCGAGGCCCACGATGGTCCAGAGGACGATGTCCACGAAAACCACCAGGATGAAAATCAGCTTGTTGCCCTTCAGGTAGGCGGGGGTCACGAGCGTCAGGAAGCCGGCCCCGGCCATCCAGGTCCAGCCCTCGACGTAGGCGTGGGGGGCCATGCCGAACTTGATCATGAGGAACTTGGACAGCACGCTCAGCGAGGCGCCGAACATGAAGAAGGCCGAGAAGAACAAAAAGACGTTGCCGCCCGTGATGTTATGGTCCTTCAATTCCATGACCGCGGTCGTGTACTGGACGACGCCGCCGCCGACGAGCCACGCAAAGAGAATGGGCAGCCCTTCGACCTTGACCCATCCAAGAAATACCGCGGCAAAACCGAAACAGGCCACTGCGAGTGCTGCCAGACCGGCGGGAGCCGGGGTGGCGAAGGTATGCTCCTGTGCCATGATAACGAGTCCTCCTTTTCGAACATGAATGGATGAATGGGAAAAACGTGAATAAAAATCGTTGAAAACCCCTGGAAAGCCGGTTCTATGGATGCTTTCCCTCCCCGTGGATCACGCATCACCTCCTTTCGTATTGGAATCGACCCATTCTCGAAAACGTCCTGGCGATACCCTTCGGGTATGCGTGAACCGATGGTTCGCGAAGGATAAGGACGCTTCTTTCAAAGATCACAGGGATTCGGGAAATACACGCATCGGATGAACAGGATCAGCGGTTGGAGGAAACCCTGCACAGCCGGCAGCGGATCATTTCGGGTAAAAGATCAATTGCCTTCGAGCAAGGGAAGTGCCATCACGGACAAAAGGGGCGGGCATCCCTCCTCCGGGGGGATCCTCTTGGAAAATCTTTTGGATTCCAACAGGATATGAATTGTTCGCCTCCGGCAGGACCGATGCGGAGACAGGCTGGAAGGCTTGTACGGGGAGATCGGCTGTTGATTTTTTCAACAGGTGTTGAAATCGTCAGCGTTCATTGTTTCAACAATTCCAGCCGCTTCATCTGGTGATAGAGGGCCAGACGGGTGAGGCCGAGCATGCGTGCCGCACCGGACTTGTTGCCCCCGCTTCGCTCCAGGGCCCTGGTGATCAGGGCGGCCTGGAACTCCCGGGTGAGGGCCTTGTAGTCCACGGCCGCCGCCTCGTCGAGGAAAGCGGGAGCATTCTGAACGGGGGGCCTCCTTCCGTCGCCGCCGCCTTTCGAGATTTCCGGCGGCAGGGTCCCCGGCGTGATGATCGTGCCGTCCTCCAGAATCATGATCCTTTCCACCGTGTTGAGCAATTCGCGCACGTTGCCGGGCCAGTCGTAGCGGGTGAGAAGCTCGCGCGCCTCTTCGGACACGGTCTTGACGGGTTTTCGAAGCTCCCGGCTGTAATGGTGGATGAAGTGTTCGATCAGCGGCATCACGTCGGCATTGCGCTCGCGCAGCGTGGGCAGGTGGATGTTGATCACGTTGAGCCGGTAGTAAAGATCCTGCCGGAAGTCGCCGCTTTCGACCGCTGCCTTCAGGTCCCGGTTCGTTGCGGCGATGATGCGGGTGTCCACCTCCATGCTCCGGGTGCCGCCGACCCGTCGAAACGTCTTCTCCTCGAGCACCTGCAGGACCTTCGCCTGCAAGGCCGGGTGCATCTCCCCGATTTCATCCAGGAAAACGGTCCCCCCGTTCGCCACCTCGATGAGTCCTCTCTTGGGGCGCTTGGCGTCGGTGAAGGCCCCCGCCTCGTAGCCGAAGAGCTCCGATTCCAGCAGGGTGGGGGGGATGGAGGCGCAGCTGATCTCCACGAAGGGCTGGTAGGCGCGCAGGCCGTTGTAGTGCAGG
>MVQS01000301.1 GCA_002067855.1 Syntrophaceae bacterium PtaB.Bin038 | reverse complement strand
CGCCGGCTCAGATGAAGCTCTGGCGGACCCGGTCCAGGTCTCGGTCCAGCTTTCCCGGTTCCTCGAGCTCGTAGCGTTCAACCGCCCGCTTGAGCTGAAGGTAGGTTCCCCGGTCGGACAGGTCGTCCAGGGAGCGGTAGATCCCCCTTCTGCGCCCGAGGCGGAAGATCAGCCGGTCCGTCTCGGACAGCGCAAAGTAGCGGTCGATGACGGACAGGAGCCGTTCCTTCTCTTCCGGCAGGTTGCCCTCCAGCTCTTCCAGGAGGTTCAGGATGTGATCGCTGACGATGCGGCTCCGGATCCCGTCGAGGGACTCGATGAACAGCCTGATTTCCTGCAGGATCTCCTCGTCGCCGAGAGGCTCGAACTCTCCCGCGGCCATCTTCTCGTGCAGGGCGGTCCCCCGCCTGACCGACAGGGTGCGGATCCGGATGTGGTCGGGGTTGATCTCGTTGAGGACGCGGGCCGTCTCGACGGCGTGCTCCCGCGACCGGCTCCTTCCCCCTAGACCGGGCATGACGTACTCGCACAGCGAGATCCCGGCCTCGACGATCCGCTTCCCGCCCTTGATGTGGTCCGCCGCCGTCGCCCCCTTGCGGATGAACGCGAGCACCTCGTCGCAGCCCGATTCGAGGCCCACGTGGATGCGCACGAGTCCGGCCTCCCGGATGCGGCGGAGATCGTCCACCGATTTGTGCCCCGCCGTCCGCGAGCGGCAGTAGGAGGTGACCCGCTCGATTCCGGGGAATTTCCCGCGCAGATACCGGAGGATCTCGACGAGGTCATCGGTTTTCATGATGAGCGTGTCGGCGTCCTGGAGAAAGACCGTCTTCCCCCCGAAGTAGAGCCAGGCCGCCACGTGCCGGAACGTGTCGCTGAAGAAGCCCTCGTTGCCGAACACGTAGGAGACGACGGCATCGTTGACCTCGCCCCCCTGTCCCAGCTTCCACGACAGTTCCCGGACGGCGTCGGCCAGGTCGCGGGCGGCATCGATGTCCCGTTTGATCTCGTCGACGGGGCGAAGCTCGAAGCGCGTGTTCTTGTACGTGTGGCAGAAGGCGCACTTGTTCCAGGGACAGTTCCGGGTCGGGCGGAGGAGGAGGCTGCGGGCCTCGCTGGGCGGTCGTATGGGACCCTGCTCGAAGCAGGCGTTCACGGTCATGGGTTCAGTCTTCCTGTTCCGGTTCTTTCAGACGGAAAATCTTTACGCCCCTAGTATAGGCACCGCACAGTCCTCCGTCAATTCGGTCCGTGGCTCGTCTTCCTGCACCCCGGACCCCGGCTCCTGTTTCACGGCAGGAAAAACAGGGGGTTGCGGGCCTTGTTCTTCTCCCGGATCTCGAAGTACAGGTAGGGCTCCCCGCCGGGTTCCTGGGCCGGGCCGATGGAGGCGATCTTTTCGCCCTTCTTGACCCTTCCGTCTCTCTTCGCCACCGTGTTCTTGACGTAGGCGTATACCGTCGTGTAATTCTCGTCGTGCTTGACGATCACCGTTTCGCCGTAGCCCTTGACGGTGGATGCGTAGATGACCGTCCCTGCGGCGGCCGCCTGGACCGGCGCATTCTCCTTGGCGGCGATCTTGATCCCGTTGTACTTCATCCCGCTGGGCTGGATCCCGAACCGGGTGATCACGGGGCCCCTCACGGGCCATGCGAAACGACCCTTGTCCATGCGGATCTGCCCCTGCGGGTCTTCCGCCCTGTGGGCAGGCTCCGGCTTCTTCGGCGGTTCCGCGGCCGCCCGATCCCTGAGCGACGTTTCGGGCGTCCTGACGGGAGGTGCCGGGGCCGGCGGTTTCATGGCCACCGCGGCGCCGGCCGCCGCTGAAGCCGTCGTCCCGGGTTTCCCCGATGGCGCCGGCATGGCCTTCTCCGCCGGGGCAGGGGACGGCTTTTCCCGGGGTTTGGCCGCCACCGGGTCCCGCTCCGCCCCGGGCGCCTGCGGGCGGTCCGTGATGCTCTCCTCCTTCACCCTGCCGTGCCCGACCGCAACGGCGGATCCCGTCGAAAGGCCGACCGCGGGATGCGCGCCCTCCGGGACCGCCGAAACGGCGGCCGGTTTCCCGGGGGGAGCGGGCACCGGGGGCTTCGCCTCCGCCGGCGGCCTGGCGGGCGGGATGTCGATGACCTCGTGGGCGTCGGGGATGAAGACGACGCTGTCCGCGGCGATGCGGGAGGAATCGGTGATGTTGTTGATCTCGGCCAGTTCCTGGAGGTCCACGTTGTAGGCCCTGGAGATCCGCCACAGCGTCTCGCCCGGTTTGACCCTGTGGTAGACCCCTCGCATCCGCTCGGAGGATTTGAGGCTGCCGCGGTCGACGACCTGGATGGAACAGGAGACGAGGGCGGCGCCGAGAACGGCCGCCGCGAGGATCTTCAGTATGTCCGAGATGGATTTCATCAAATCGTCAACGAACCCCGCAAAACGGAAGGGAAGAGGGTGAGACGGCTGGAGATGCCGAGAGTGTGAATCCGGCTGGCGCCTGTCCAACCTTCTTCCCCTCTCAGCCTCCCAGCCTCTTCTTCACTGCTGCTCCATCTTCCAGCCGTGCTCGCCGATGAGGCTCACAAACCGGCAGCCCCCCAGGTCCTCCTTCTTCACGTCCCCGGGATCCTCGGAGAGACGCTTCAGCTTGATCAAGTTCTGCGAGAAGCGCCCGCCGACGGGGATCACGAGCCGGCCGCCGACGGCCAGCTGCTCAACCAGCGTCCGGGGGATGGAGGGCGACCCGGCGGCCACGAGGATGGCGTCGAAGGGGGCCTCCTCGCGCCAGCCGTACGTCCCGTCGCCCACCCGGATCACCACGTTGTAGTAGTGCAGCGACTCGAGGAGCCTCCGGGCCTTCTGGGCGAGCGAGGCGATCCGCTCGATGGTGAACACACGGTCGGCCAGCTCCGCCAGGATCGCGGCCTGGTAGCCCGACCCGGTGCCGAGCTCCAGAACCTTTTCGCGCCCGGTGAGTTCGAGGGCTTCCGTCATGAGCGCCACGATGTAGGGCTGCGAGATGGTCTGCTTCTCCCCGATGGGCAACGGGCTGTCGTTGTATGCCTGATCGATCAGCCCCTCGTCGACGAAGAGGTGCCGCGGGACCTTTTCCATGGCCCGAAGGACGCGCTCGTCCCGGATGCCGCGCGAGCGGATCTGGGAGTCGACCATTTTCTTTCGCTGTTTTCCGTAACGATCCATCCGCCAGGCCGTGCAGCACGGGACCGGTCACCCCTGAACGAAAGAAGCGAGGAAGCACAGCAGAGCGGACGATCGGAGATGCACATCCTCCGTCTGCTCTTGTCCGCGTTTCCTCACTTCCCCACTTCCGATCCTCGCAGGCCTGATGAGAAGCCCTGCGAGGGGCGTTCGGCGAGATCCGGCCCCGTTCGTCCGTCGGTTACAGGTACTTCCTCTTCGGGGGGATCCGGTAGACCTCCTCGACGGCCTTGTGGCGCCGGATTCCCATGGCTTCCCGCGTCACGATGAGGTAGTAGTAGCGCAGTTCCGCGTACTCCCGGGCCCGGTTGTAACGCCGGATTTCCCCGTTGATTTCCGCAAGGGCCTCCCGCCCGGGGCTCTCCCCGGCCGTCCGCATGCTCTCCACGATCAGCCGGTCGATCCTGTCCAGCTCGGAAAGCGCGGCCGCCAGCGCTTCTCCCGCGCGGCCGAGAACCTCGGCCCGTTCCTTCAATATCTCTTCCTGGGTTTTCTCCCAGGCCGACTTCCGCATGCAGTGATAAATTCCCGCTTTTTCGAGCAATTTTTATCATTTCGCCTTCCCCTTTGCAACCGAAAAGGTCCCTTTGACCGGCGGGACCATTTCCAGTATGATGGTCCCGCTCCACAGGATCGGCGGGCCTTTCGCGGCCACCGGCCCGCGGACCGACGATGCCGGATATCACGGAAAGGATGCCATGCCCACACAGACATCGAACGCCCTGTCCCGGGCGGTGCGGGAAGCGTACCGACGAGGCGAGGACGACGAAACGCTCAACCCCCTGGTCCTGGTCGACTCCTCGGGAAAACCCGCCGGGAGGATCGGCAAGGGCGATGCGGTCATCTTCTACAACATCCGCGGCGAGCGCGAGGTGGAGCTCACGCGCAGCCTCACGGAGGACGGGTTCCGTGAGTTCCCGACAGCCGGGCCCCTCGGCCTTCACTTCACGACGATGATCGAGTACTCCAGGGACCTGAAGGTCGACGTGGCCTTCCCGCCCGAGTCGGACCTCGGGGACACGCTCAGCGAGGTCCTCTCCCGCCGCGGGATCCGGCAGGTGAAGGTCACCGAGGCGGAAAAGGCGTTCCACGTCACCTACTTCCTCAACGGCAAGCGCGAGGCGCCCTACCCCGGCGAGGACCGCATCGTCGTGCCGACACGGAAAGACGTGAAGCTCTTCGACGAGGCGCCGGAGATGTCCGTGGACGAAGTGGCCGAAGCCGCGGCCCGCGAGATCCGGGAGGGCCGTCACGACTTCATCCTGGCCAACTTCGCCAACGTGGACGTGGTGGGCCACATCGAAAACGAGGCCGCCGTCCTGCGGGCCGTCGAGGCCGTCGACCGGGCCCTGGGCCGTGTCGTCGACGAGGCACGCAGGGCCGGGGTGCCCGTGCTCGTCACGGCCGATCACGGCACCGTGGAGCGGTGGCTCTACCCGGACGGGGTTGTCGACACGGGGCACACCTCGAGCCCCGTGCCCTTCATCCTCGTCGGGGCCGGGGAACCCCTCGCGCTGCGCAAAGAGGGCGAACTCACGGACGTGGCACCCACGATCCTGGAATTGTTCGGGATCGCCGCTCCGGCGCGCATGGAAGGGAAATCCCTGCTGGCGAGCAAGCCGAAAGCGCCCGTCCGCAGGCTCGCCGTGATCATCCTCGACGGCTGGGGCCACAACCCCGAGAAGGCGGGCAACCTGATCGCAAAGGCGTCGACCCCCGTCATGGACGGCCTGCTGGCCTCCCTGCCCTTTTCCGTTCTCGCCGCATCGGGCGAGGCCGTGGGGCTGCCGGCGGGCACCGTGGGAAACTCGGAGGCCGGACACCTCCACATCGGGGCGGGCAGGCGCGTGTTCTCCGACCGCCTGAAGATCGACCGGGCCATCGAAAGCGGGGCCTTCTT